>NZ_JAAGPM010000337.1:0-1343 GCF_017104865.1 Burkholderia sp. Ac-20349 | reverse complement strand
GGGGGTGTCAGGATTTCCGTGTTCAAGGCGGGTTGAGATTCACACGGATGGTCGAACGAATCGATCCTCGTAAAGGATGGCGAACTGGTTCATAGCCGCCTTCCAGTCATGAGCAGCACGCCCCCAATCGGCAGTGATGTTACGCAGTGCCAGCCAGATGAGCTTGGTGGCGGCCTCATCGGTCGGGAAGTGTCCCCTGGTCTTGATGATCTTTCGCAGCTGCGAGTTGATGTTCTCGATAGCGTTCGTAGTGTATATAACCTTGCGAACCGCCGGCGGAAACGCGAAGAACGGAATCACACGATCCCAAGCGTTGCGCCACGCAGCGCTGACCGTCGGGAATTTCTGGCCCCATGCTCCTTCGGCAAAGGCATCGAGTTCTGCCTGAGCCGCCTCTGCGCTCGGTGCGGTGTAGATCGGGCGAATCACGGCAGCTAATCCTCGACGGTCTTTCCAACTGGCGTAATCGAGGCTGTTGCGGATCAGGTGAACGATGCAGGTCTGCAGCGTGGTCGCCGGAAACACGGCAGCCAGTGCCTCGGGCATGCCTTTGAGGCCGTCGGTCACGGCGATCAGGATGTCGTGAACGCCACGCGTCTTGAGATCGTTGAACACCTTCATCCAGAACTTGGCACCTTCTGTGCCCTCGATCCACAAGCCTAGAATATCGCGCGTGCCGTCGGGCAGAACGCCCAGCGCAAGGTAGATCGCCTTGTTGCGTACCACGGCGTCTTCGCGAATCTTGACCCGCAGCGCGTCAAAAAACACCACCGGATACATCGGTTCGAGCGGCCGCGCTTGCCAAGCGGTCACTTCGGCCATGACCTCGTCGGTGACCGAGCTGATGAAATCGGGCGAAACCTCGGTACCGTATTGCTCCTGCAAAAATCCCTGAATCTCACGCACGGTCATGCCCCGGGCGTACATGGCGACGATCTTGTCGTCGAAGCCCGTGAAGCGTCGTTCATGCTTGGGAATCAGCAGCGGCTCGAAGCTGCCGTCACGATCGCGAGGCACCTCGATACGGATCGGGCCGTCCTCCGTCAGGACTGTCTTGGCGCCCGTGCCATTGCGCTGGTTGGTTACGGTGCTCGGCTTGGCAGCGCCAGGCGGGTAGCCGAGATGGTGACTCATCTCGCCGCCCAGCGCCCGCTCGATCAGCGCCTTCTTGAGGGCCAGCGTCGCGGCATTGATCGCTTCAGCCGTCATCGGACCGCTGCCGAATTGCTCAAGCAACTCGGCGGGAATCGCCGGCAGGTCTACCGGTTTGGCTTTCGGTTTGCGAGGCATATAGTCTCCTTCGGAGCATCATATGCCTTGAACACGAAATTACTGACAGGCCC
>NZ_JAAGPM010000336.1:0-1112 GCF_017104865.1 Burkholderia sp. Ac-20349 | reverse complement strand
GGGGGAGGCCGACCAGCCGGTCGGCGTGCTCGCGTCGACGCGCGAGCTGACCGGCGACGCGGCCCGTCATGCGCTCGGCCTCTTCATCAATTCGGTCGTCGTGCGTACGCGGATCGACCCGGCCGCGCGCCGGACGGACCTGCTCGCCCAAGTGCGCGACACGGCGCTCGCGGCCTACGCGCACGCCGACGTGCCGTTCGCGGACGTCGTCGCGGCGCTGCGCGCGCCACGTGCCGCGCAGGCCAATCCGCTGTTCCAGGTGATGTTCAACTACCTGCGCCCGGCCGGTGCCGCGGCGCGCGACTGGGCCGGCCTGTCGCTGGCCGGATTCGACGACGTGCGCCATCGCGTCGTGTTCACGCTGGAGCTGGACGTCGTCGAGCATCCGGACGGCCGCGTGAGCGCCGCGTTCTCGTATGCGGACGAACTGCTCGAGCGCGGCTTCGTCGATGCGCTCGTCGATCTCTATCACGACGAAGTCGCGCGCTTCGCCGGCGCGTCGGAAGCGGCGCTCGGCGTGCCCGACGAGCGTGCCGTTGCACAAGCGCCGCGTCGCGCACCGGCGCAGGGCCGTTCATGCGCGGCAACGCCGTCACGTGCGCCGCATGCGGCTGCCGTGCTCGCGGCGCTGTGGTCGGACACGTTCGCGACGGCCGCGCCCGAACCCGACGCCGACCTGTTCGAAGCCGGCGCGAGCTCGTTCGACGTCGTGCGTTTCGTCGATGCGGCCAGCCGCGCCGGTCACGCGCTGACGGTTGCCGACGTATTCGCGTCGCCGACGCTCGCGGCGCTTGGCGCGCGACTCGATGCGCTCACGGAAACGGGACAGGAGGCACGCCATGCTGGCTGAAGTACGTCCGGACGGATTCACGATGCTCGATACCTACCGCCTCGCGTTCGCGGACGGTCTGTTCGCCGTGCGCGACGGTGCGGAGATCCGCGTCGCGCAGGGCGACGGCATCGGCGCGCAGTTGCTGCGCGCCCAACTTGGCGACGACGGCGCGCTGCGCCTCGTCGCGTACAACCATCGCGCGGCGCCGGCCGACCAGCGGCGCGCGCTGCTGGCCGCGCTGGCGGCGGCGCTTTCGGACAGCGCGCGCCAGGCGGCGATA
>NZ_JAAGPM010000335.1:0-1395 GCF_017104865.1 Burkholderia sp. Ac-20349 | reverse complement strand
TGGGTGGCGGCGCGGAGACGCGTGGGGCCGGGGGGGGTGGAGCCGGGGGTGCACGGGGGCGCGCGCGGGCCGGCGAATGGGGCGGGTTGCGCGCGCTGGCGGGGACCGTGCGCCTGCATGCGGGCGCGGCCGTGATGCGGCCGCTGGCCGGGCTGACCGCACAGCGCGCCGTCGTGCTGCAGACTGAAGCGACGGCGCCGCAACCGCTGCCGCTGGCCGGCGGGCGCGCGCCGTTGCCCGAGCTGGTCGCGCTCGCGGAGGACACGCTGGCGCTCTTGGCCGAGTGGCTGCGCCAGGGAATGCGCCATCAGGGCGGCGGCGCGGTCGAACGTGCGCGGGCGCAGGCCACCCGGCTGGAGCGAGCCGGCCTCGCTCACGCTGGCCGTCTGCTGCGCTTGCTGGCCGACGGCCTGCGGGCCGCGCAACCGGCGTCGCTACTGGCGCAACTGGGTTCGTTGACGTTGCTGCTGCTGGGCATCGTCGAGCAATGACGGCATGACCGTCGACCGGGCGAGCAGGTCGCGCCCGACATCGCGAGTCGTCGTGCAGGATGCACGGATCGCGGGATGAATGAACGAGAGGGCGTCGTGGCTGCCTGGCGGCCACGGCATGCAGGCGCGGCATCGTGCTGCGTCGTCGATCCGAGTGAGAGGGAACGGATGCGTCGTTTTGAACTGATCGAAGGCAATTCCAGCAAGTTCTGGGAAGTGGAGCAGGACGGCTCCGGGCTCAATATCCGCTGGGGCCGCATCGGCACCGCGGGCCAGAGCCAGACGAAGTCGTTCGCGGACGACGCGAAAGCGCGCGCCGCGCTCGACAAGCTCGTCAAGGAGAAGACCGGCAAGGGCTACGCGGAAGTTACGGTGGCGGCCGGTGCCAGCATCGGCGCGACCGCCGCGAAGCCGCCGGCCGCGGCGCCGTCGGCAAGCTCGTCCGTGGTGTCGGAGGCATCGACAGATGCAGAACCGGCGGCGAGTACGCAACCCGCGGCGGTGACGGCGGGGAACAGCGCGGCGCCCACGCCGTCGCCCCAGCTGGCCGCATCGACACCGACTTCTACGGCCACCTCCACCACCAACCCCGCACCCGTGCCGCCCGTTGCTGCCGAAAGTTTCGATGCCCAGTGCGAGCGCGTCGTCGAGACCATGCGCGCGGAGATCGCGAACGGCGACATGAAGCCTGGCGAGCGGCTGACGGTCGCTGCGATCAAGCGCCGCTACAACGTCGGTGACCAGGGCGCCGCGATGGCGTTCGACCTGCTCAAGTCGCGCCGGTTGCTGTATGGCTGGGGAACGTCGGCCGCCGTGCACGACCACGCGCAGGCGACCGCCGTGGCGCTTGGCGAGGCGGTGGCGACCGAGGCCGCCGCACCGGCGCCCGCAGCGCCCGCGGTCG
>NZ_JAAGPM010000334.1:0-1433 GCF_017104865.1 Burkholderia sp. Ac-20349 | reverse complement strand
TCGCCTGCATGACCGGCCCGCGCAACAGCCCGGCCGGATGCGTGTCGCGCACGGCCTGCCACGACGCGATGCGCGGCAGGTGCCGCACGAGGCGTTCGACGAGACCGGCCGCGAGCGCGCCGCCCGCTAAACGGGTAAACTGCTCGGATGCAACGAATCACCACCACCGGGCGCGTCAACCTCAGTCACCTGTTCTGGCTTCGCAATCTCGCGATCATCGGCCAGCTCGTGACGATCGGCGTCGTGCAGACCTATTTCGGCGTGCATCTGCCGTTGCCGGCGATGCTGATGGTCATCGCGCTCGAAATCGTTTTCAACGGGCTGACCTGGGTGCGCGTGCTGCGCGCGCGGCCCGAGACCAATTTCGAGCTGCTCGGCCAGCTGTGGGTCGACCTCGGTGCGCTGTCCGCGCTGCTGTTCCTGTCGGGCGGCACGACCAATCCGTTCGTGTCGCTGTACCTGCCTTCGCTCGCGATCGCGGCGGCCGTGCTGCCGTGGCACCTGATGATCTGGCTCGCGGCGTTCGCGGTCGCGTGCTATGCGGCGCTCGGGTTCGACTCGGTGCCGCTCAACATGGACAATCCCGCGAACCTGTTCGACTACTACCGTACCGGGATGTGGGCGAACTTCATGGTCAGCGTCGGGCTGATCGCCTGGTTCGTCGCGCGCATGTCGAATGCGCTGCGCCAGCGCGATGCGGCGCTCGGCGAAGCGCAGCAGCACCTGCTGCGCGACGAGCGGGCGGTCGCGCTCGGCGTGCAGGCCGCCACCGTCGCGCACGAAATGGGCACGCCGCTGTCGACGATCGCGATGCTCGCGGAAGAGCTGCGCGACGCGGCGCGCGACGATCCGGGGCTGGCCCGCTACGAGGCCGACCTGAAGGTGCTCGAGGAGCAGATGTCGCTCTGCACGTCGGCGCTCGCGCGCTTGCGCAGCCGCGCGAGCGCGCCCGCGAGCCGCCAGCCGGTGGACGACTGGCTCGACACGTTCGTCGAGCACTGGCGCCTGCGGCATCCGCATGTGCAGTTCGAGCTGCTCGGCGCGCGTCCGGCGGGCGTCGCGCTCGACGACACGGTCGCGGCCGGCCAGATCCTGACGATCCTGCTCGACAACGCCGCGCGCGCGAGCCCGCAGCGCGTGACGCTGGCCGCGAAGGTCGCGCACGCCGGCACGGCCGACGAGATCGAATTCGAGGTATGCGACGACGGGCCCGGCATTCCGGCCGCGCTGCGCGAATCGCTCGGCGCGATGCCGGTCGACAGCACGCAGGGCGGGCACGGGGTCGGCCTGTATCTCGCGTTCAGCGCGGCCGCGCGGCTCGGCGGCGAGATCGAACTGTCCGATGTCGTGCCGCGCGCGGCGGGCGGCAACGGGCGGGCCGGTAGTGCGGCGAATGGTCACGCCGCGGCAGGATCGGCACAGCGCGCGGGCCA
>NZ_JAAGPM010000333.1:0-1269 GCF_017104865.1 Burkholderia sp. Ac-20349 | reverse complement strand
CGAGCGCTGGGCCGGTGAGCTTGCCGATGCCGGCGACGACGGTCCCGAGCTGCCGGTGCGTGCGTGGCTCGACCGGTACGGGCACGTGACGCGCATCGACAGCGGGGCGGCCGGGCAACCTGAACTCGACGCGGCGCTGCACGCCGCACTCGTCGGCCGGGCGGTCGGCGCGGCGCCGCCACGCGGGATGGCGCAGCCGCTCGTCCTGCGCATGACGCTGACGGACGCGCGCTGATGCAGCGTCCGCATTTCAAGAGCAATCGAGAGGGCAGTCGAACGATGAAGACGAAGATGAAGATGCTGGCGATCGTGGCAGGCGGTCTCGTGCTGGCCGCGCCGCTCGTTGCGCACGCGCAGGACGACGTGATCGCGAATGCCGCGCAGGCGTCGGTCACGCAGGCCGATATCGCGGAGCTGTTGAAGGCGGTGAGCCCCGAAGGGCGCGAACGTCTCGCGGCCGATCCCGCGACGCTGGACCAGGTCGTGCGCTCGACGCTTGCGCAGAAGGCCGTGCTGGCCGAGGCGAAATCGAAGGGCTGGGACAAGCAGGCGCAGGTGCAGGCGGCTGTCGAGCAGGCGCAGCGCGATATCGTCGTACGCAGCTATCTGGCATCGGTGAATGCGCCGCCGGCCGACTATCCGTCGGACGCGGAGCTCCAGTCCGCGTATGACAAGAATCGCGCCGCGTTCACCGCGCCGCGCGCCTTGCACGTCGCGCAGATCTATATCGCGGTGCCGCCGAACGCGGATGCCGCGACGCTCGACAAGGCGCGCAAGCAGGCGGCCGATCTCGCGAACCGCGCGCGCAGTGGCGACTTCGCGGCGCTCGCAAAGGCGAACTCGCAGGACAAGGCGAGCGCCGCGAACGGCGGCGATCTCGGTTTCGTCCCCGATCAACTGATGGTGCCGGCGGTCCGGCAGGCGGCCGACGCGCTGAAGCCGGGCCAGGTTTCCGCGCCGATCCAGACGCCGGCCGGTTTTCATGTCGTGAAGCTGATCGACATCCGCGCGGCCGCGCCGCGCCCGCTGGCCGACGTGAAGGAGCAACTGCGCGCGATGCTGCGTGCGCAGCGCACCCAGCAGAATGCGCAGGCGTATCTCGCGAAGCTGGCGGCGAACGCGCCGATCAACGAAGACGCGCTGAAGAAAGCGCTCGCGTCTGCCCGGTAGGCACGCTCATGGCAATCGTCCGTTCGACACCGCGCGTCGACGCGCCCGACGCGCGCACGCCGGGGCGACGCCGCCCGGCCGCGGCCGCCGACCGCCCGC
>NZ_JAAGPM010000332.1:0-1477 GCF_017104865.1 Burkholderia sp. Ac-20349 | reverse complement strand
CACGCCGCTGCTCGCGGGCGGCACGATGCTGTACTACAAGGCGCTGACGCAGGGGCTCAACGACCTGCCGGGCGCCGATCCGGACGTGCGCGCGACCCTCGATGCCGAAGCCGAGCGCGACGGCTGGAAACGGCCGCGACGGCAGACAGCAAGGCCGACGCGCCGGCTGCCCGACGGGCGCAGCTCGCGCTCGGCAAGGCATTGCTGCTCGGCAGCAGCGACATGCCGAAGGACTACGCACGCGCTCGTACGCTGCTCGGCGAAGCGGCCGCGCAGGGCGACCCGGCCGCCGCGTATTACCTCGGGCTGATCCATCGCAGCGGCTACGGCATCGCTGCCGATCCGGTGCAGGCCGCGCACTGGTTCGAGATCGCGTCGCGCGCGGACATCCCGGCCGCGGACTTCATGCTCGCAAACGCGTACCGCGAAGGCAGCGGCGTGCCGCGCGACGAGGCACGTGCGCTGGCGCTGTATCGCCGCGCCGCCGAGCACGAGCTGCCGGAAGCCGTGCAGACGCTCGCGATGGCCTATCGCAACGGCGAGCTCGGGCTCAAGCCCGACGCGGACGAATTCCACGCGCAGTGGATCGAGACCGCGCACGCGCTGAAGCACCCGGTCGTCGCGCCGTAACGGTTCGTCCGCGCGCACGCGCACGAACCGGCATCACACCGGCTGCATGACACGCGTGCCCCGACGCCCCGCGCATCGATCACCCGGCAACGGAATCGATCGCGGGGCGCGGGCGCACGCGCCTGTTGCCTTGCCGCCATCCGGCTGCTCCACGTCGATCGTTCGGCACGCGGCAATGCATTAACATGCAGCCTCACAATAAAACCTGAGAGAACTGCATCCATGTCCCATCGCCTTTCCAGGCTTGGTGCCGCTGCCGTCGGCGCCGTCGCCCTTGTCATTGCCGGCGCACCGCTCACCGCACGCGCCGCGCCGCCCGCCCAGCCCGACATCTTCAATGCCGCGCTTTGCAAGCCGCCGTTCACGTCGGACCTGATGGACTCGATCTACAACACCGCCAAGGCAGCCGATCCGAAACCGGACGAGTCGATGCTGGGTGCCGCGGTCTATCGCCTGCCGGAGCCGATCCACCGCGACGGCTTCACGACGCAGCAGGTCGTGTTCGTCAGTACCGGCATCGGCGTGCTCGTGGACGGCGAGGTTGCCGACCAGCTCGCGAAACGCTACCAGCTCACCCTCGAGAAGGGCCACCTGCTGGGCACGTCGTCCGTCGGCTATTCGCGCCGGCTGACGGTCCGCGGCCCGGGCGGTGCGCTGATCCTCGTGTCGGCCCGCCAGGGCCCGGCGCTGAAGGGCAAGACGCTGCTGGCCTGCGAAATGACGTCCGAGGAGGACATCAAGGCGCTGGAGCGGATGGAAAAGCATTGAATCGAGCGGCGCTGCGGCGCCGCTCGCGTGCAGGCGGCCGGCGCGCCGCCCTGCCAGTCGCGCGCGTCGCCCGACGCGC
>NZ_JAAGPM010000331.1:0-1186 GCF_017104865.1 Burkholderia sp. Ac-20349 | reverse complement strand
CAGGCTCGCGGCCGGCGCCGATGCGCCGCCCGTGTCCGAAAACCGGCTCTCCGCGCCGCCGTACGTACCGAACACGCCGGGCGCGATGCCGGAGGGCACCGTGGAAATCGACCGGGCGCCGTCGGCCGCCGCTTCGAGCGGCGGTGCGGACGCGCGCTGCGCATGGCCGCTCGGCGGCAACGCGAGCGCCGCCGACAGCAACACGGCAAGCAACTGTTTGACACGCATGGCAGGATGAAAACGACGCCGTCCCGCGCGCCGGGCGCGCATCGCGGCGTTTGGTCTGAATATTCGGGTCATTGTACCGGCGGCAGCGTGACTGTCCCGTGCGGCATGGGTGCCATCTGCGCACCCGGCGCCGCGAATGCCACTGCTATGATAGGCGCCCGTTGAAACGTTGGATCGACTCGCGGCGCAGAGACGAGATTCGATGCCCCGCCCGATCGCGACGCCGGATCGCGGGACGTGCTCGCGCACTCCGTTCCACTAGAGGAAGACATGTCAGGACTCACCCATTTCGACGCCGCCGGCCACGCCCACATGGTCGACGTCGGCGGCAAGCAGGAAACGCAACGCATCGCGATCGCGCGCGGCACGATCCGGATGCTGCCGGCCACCTTCGCGCTGATCCGCGACGGCAAGGCGAAGAAAGGCGACGTGCTCGGCGTCGCGCGCATCGCGGCCATCCAGGGCGCCAAGCGCACGGCCGACCTGATCCCGCTGTGCCACCCGCTCGCGCTGACGCGTGTGGCCGTCGACTTCGAACTCGACGACGCACTGCCGGGCGTCCACTGCGTCGCGCAGGTCGAAACGTTCGGCCGGACCGGCGTCGAGATGGAAGCGCTGACCGCCGTGCAGGTCGGGCTGCTGACCGTCTACGACATGTGCAAGGCCGTCGATCGCGGGATGGTGATCACCGATGTGAGCGTGCGCGAGAAGCGCGGCGGGAAGTCGGGGGACTGGAAGGCGGAAGACACGGCGGGTTGAGCGCCAGCGACAGCAGCCATTCACGGGGCATCGTCGGCCGTAACGATGTCCCGTTCGAACGATAAAAAGCCAGAAAAACACATCGCAAATGAAGACCCACACGCTGAAATACCGCGCGCCGCTGCTGTGCGCGCTCGCCCTGCTGCCAGCCGCCGCATCGGCCGCCGGCACCTGCCCCGCCGCCGACACCGCCGCGCGA
>NZ_JAAGPM010000330.1:0-233 GCF_017104865.1 Burkholderia sp. Ac-20349 | reverse complement strand
AAAAAAAAAAAAAAAAAAAAAAATGATCTGTTATTAAACATAACTACATACATTACCAATACATGAACTACTGTATATATCGACTATATGAATTTATATACTTACATGCTTATGATGTATATTTATGATGTTTGTGGTTTAACTGATGTCTTTCATACTGAACCTACTAATACTGTCGCACACTATGGTTGATATGATGTACTGTGCACTCACTTCGCTACTGATCTCATTGT
>NZ_JAAGPM010000329.1:0-1566 GCF_017104865.1 Burkholderia sp. Ac-20349 | reverse complement strand
CGGGCGGCCCGGCAGCGTGATGTGCAGCTACAACCGCCTGAACGGCGCGTATGCGTGCGAGAACCCCCACCTGCTGAACGACGTGCTGAAGAACGAATGGGACTTCCAGGGCCAGGTGCAGTCCGACATCGTGCGCGACGCCGAACGCCGGATGCCGGCCACCGCCCCCCGCGCGCCCGATACGAACACGAGCGCGGCGCATGCCGCGAAGGCGGCCGAGCGCACGCGCCTGTCCGCCGATGCGGCCGCCGTGGTGGCCGATGCGGTGAAGTCGCGCATCGAGCGGATCGTCAACGATACGGTGATGCAGGAGCTCGGCGAACTGCGCGGGATGATGGAAGAGCAGTTCGACAGCCTGATGTGGCACGACCGCCAGCGTCGCAGCGCCGTGCATGGCGCGCTGACGAAGCACCTGTTCGCGGCTGGTTTCTCCGCGCAGCTCGTGCGGATGCTGGTCGACAACCTGCCGGCCGGCGACGACGCGCAGACCTTCGAACAGGCCGCCGAATGGGCGCAGTCGGTGCTCGCGGCGAACCTGCCGGTGCTCGACAGCGAGGACGCGCTGATGGAGCGCGGCGGCGTGTTCGCGCTGATGGGGCCGACGGGCGTCGGCAAGACCACCACCACCGCGAAGCTGGCCGCGCGCTGCGTGATGCGCTTCGGCGCGAGCAAGGTCGCGCTGCTGACCACCGACAGCTACCGGATCGGCGGCCACGAGCAGCTGCGCATCTTCGGCAAGATCCTCGGCGTGCCGGTGCACGCGGTGAAGGATGCCGGCGACCTCGCGCTTGCGCTGTCCGAGCTGCGCAACAAGCACATCGTGCTGATCGACACGATCGGCATGAGCCAGCGCGACCGCGCGGTATCCGACCAGATCGCGATGCTGCACGGCGCGAACGCCCCGGTGCAGCGCCTGCTGCTGCTCAACGCGACGAGCCATGGCGACACGCTCAACGAAGTCGTGCAGGCGTACCGCAGCGCGGGCGAGCATCCGGACCTGGCCGGCTGCATCCTGACGAAGCTCGACGAGGCGACCCACCTCGGCGGCGTGCTCGACACCGTGATCCGCTACAAGCTGCCGGTCCACTACGTGTCGACCGGCCAGAAGGTGCCGGAGAACCTGTACGTCGCATCGACCCGCTTCCTGCTGAAGAGCGCGTTCTGCGTACCGCGCGACGGCTCGCCCTTCGTGCCGCAAGACGAGGACATGCCGACGCTGCTTTCCGCATTGACCGCACGTTCCACCGCCGAGCTGCACGAGGTGCGATTTGGATAAACGAATCATCGATCAGGCCGAAGGGCTGCGGCGCCTGCTGGCCGGGCGCGCGTCGCGCATCGTCGCGGTGACGGGCGGGCCGGCGGGGGTCGGCTGCACGTCCACCGTCGTGAACCTGGCGGCGGCGCTCGCGTCGCTCGGCAAGGACGTGCTCGTCGTCGACGAGCGCGCTGCCGATCGTCGCGTATTCGTTCGCGGGCGTCGAGATGATCGGCCTCACGGCCGGCGAGGCGCGCGAGCCGCAGAAGATGATCCCGCGCGCGATCAACTCGGTGCTGTGGCGCATCCTG
>NZ_JAAGPM010000328.1:0-1613 GCF_017104865.1 Burkholderia sp. Ac-20349 | reverse complement strand
GCGGATGTTCTGGAACGTGCGCGCGATGCCCGTCTTCGCGACCTGGTGCACCGCGGTCGGCTTGTATTCCGTGCCGTCGAGCTTGAACTCGCCGGAGTCCGGCGTGTAAAGGCCCGTGATCACGTTGCCCGAGCCTTCCCAGATCGAGTTGACGGGCGCCTCGCGGAACAGCCGCGCGATCGGGCCGTCGTCGACATAGCCGTTGCCGCCGAACACTTCCATCACTTCGCCGGTCAGTTCGACCGCGCGCTTGCACACCCAGAATTTCGCGGCGGGCGTGACGATGCGCTTCCATGCGCGTTCCCGCGGCGAGTCGTCGCGCTCGAACGCGTCGGCGAGACGCATCGACAGCGAAAGGGCCGCTTCGCTTTCGAGCGCGAGATCGGCGAGCACGGTGCGCATCAGCGGCTGCTCGGCGAGCGCGCGGCCGAACGCATGGCGCTGGCGCGTGTACGCGATCGCCTGCACGACGCCCTGGCGCAGCATCGCCGCGCTGCCGAGCACGCAGTTCAGCCGCGTGTAGGTGGCCATCTCGATGATGGTCGGAATGCCGCGACCTTCGTCGCCGAGCATGATGCCCCATGCGTCGTTCAGCTCGATCTCGCTGCTCGAGTTGCTGCGGTTGCCGACCTTGTCCTTCAGCCGCTGGATCTCGACCGCGTTCTTCGTGCCGTCCGGGCGCCAGCGCGGCACGTAGAAGCACGACGGGCCGCCGGCTTCGGTGCGCGCGACGACGAGGTGCGCATCGCACATCGGCGCGGAGAAGAACCACTTGTGGCCGCGCAGCCGGTATTCGCCGCCGCGTCCGCCCGCGCCGACGGCGGTCGCGAGCGTCGTGTTCGCGCGCACGTCGGAGCCGCCCTGTTTCTCGGTCATGCCCATGCCGAACCAGATCGAGCGCTTGTCGGCGACCGGCACGTCGCGCGGATCGTAGTCGTTGCTGTAGAGCTTGTCGCGCAGCAGGTCCCACAGCGCGGGCTCCTTCTGCAGCACGGGGATCGCGGCCTGCGTCATCGTCGCCGGGCACAGCGTGCCGGCCTCGATCTGGCCATGCAGGTAGAAGCCGGCCGCGGTCGCGGCCCAGCGGCCGCGGCGCGACTCGCGGAACGCGAGCGACACGAAGCCTTCGTGGCGGTACTGGCCGAGCAGCGTGTGCCACGCCGGGTGGAAGTCGACGCGATCGATGCGCCGGCCGCGCCGGTCGAACGTGTTCAGTTCCGGCGTGTGGCGGTTTGCTGCGTCGGCGAGCCGTGCGGTGTCGGCGCTGCCGAGCCGCGCGCCGTACGCGTCGAGCTGCGGCATGGCCCAGTCGGCGCCCGCGCGGGTGAGCGCGTCGCGCAGCGCGATGTCCGTCGCGAAGAGGTTATAGTCGACCAGTTCGTCGAACTGGTTCGTGACGGCGTGAGTCGATTCGGTCATCGAGGTTGTCTCCGGTCTCATGCTTCGCGGGCGGCTGGCGCCATGCCGCACGGATGGCGCGTCGGCGCCGGTTCCGGCCCCCGGTAAAACGCATTCCCTGCTGATTTCCAGAGTAGCAAATATGCCGCCGCGACATGTTCAGGTTCCGGCGCCGCCCGGCCAGCCGGCGGCGCAACCCGCGCCCGCCTTGCGCC
>NZ_JAAGPM010000327.1:0-1616 GCF_017104865.1 Burkholderia sp. Ac-20349 | reverse complement strand
GCTGCGACGGACTGCGTGCTCGCCATCGCGGCCGGTGTGCCGGATGACGCGGCTTGCGCCGGTGTCGCCGCTTCATATCGCCAGATTGCAACGACGGCCACGCCAATCGCCGCGATCGCGCCCGTGCATCTCGACGCGGGCACGCTCGATACGAGCAACCCGAACGCGTATTCGCTGAAATCCTTCGGCACCTACGGGGGGCTCAGCGCGCTGGCCGCGTCGCCCCTCCAGTCGGCGCTGGATCAGCAGGCCGCCGCGTTGATCGCGCATCCGCAGGGCGACCTGCACCAGCCGATGACGGGTGTCGCGCTCGGCGCCGGCTATCTGTCGGACGCATGGCGTTTCGATCTCGGCACGTCGCCGCTCGGTTTCCCCGTGCATTACCTCGTCGGCGGCGTGCGCTATCGCTTCGACGCGGGCCCGGCCAGTTTCTCGGTGAACGCGTCGCGGCGGCCGGAAACGAGCAGCGTGCTGTCGTACTCGGGGATGCGCGACCCGTGGACGGGCTGGGTTTGGGGCGGCGTGCGCCGCGACGGCGTGAACCTGCGCGCGTCGGTCGACGTCGGCCGCACGAACCTGTTCGCGGAACTCGGCGCGGGCGTGCTGTCCGGCCGCAACGTCGAACGCAACGCGGCAGTCACGCTGCGCACGGGCTTCACCATGCCGGTGTACGAGCGCGCGACGATGAAGGTCAGCACCGGGCTCGTCGGCAATGCGTGGCACTACGCGCAGAACCTGCGCTACTACACGTACGGGCAGGGCGGCTACTACAGCCCGCAGCGCTACCTGTCGCTCGGCGTGCCGATCGAATGGGCGGGGCGGCACGATGCGCTGTCGTGGGACCTGACCGTCACGGGCGGGATCTCGAACAGCTACGAGAAGGATTCGCTGTATTACCCGACGTTCTCGAATCTGCGGGCCGAGCAGGTCGCGGCCGGGCTCGTGTACGCGGGCAGCTCGACGCGCGGCGTGTCGTTCTCTTACGGCATCAACGGGATCGTCGAGTACCGCGTGAACCCGCACCTGAGCGTCGGCGCACAACTGAACGTCGACCGGTCGCACGACTACGCGCCGAGTTCGGCGCTCGTGTACCTGCGCTATGCGTTCGATGCGCGCGCGCAACGCAGCTGGCTCGTCACGCCGACGCCCGTTCGGCTTTATTCGGATTACTAGGGTCTGTTTCCATATGGAACGCACATGCGAATGCCCGAAATCGCTCGGAGGGCAAGAAGTGAGGAGCGCCGTTTGGCCGAGCCAAACAAGCGACGAGCGACGCCGCCATACGGGCGATTTCGGGCATTCCCGTGGAATGGATTTTTTAATTAGGGGTTGCCACGAGAACGGCCGCTCGCCGCGTTGCGCTCCTTGCGAATACGTCAGTATTCGCGGCGTCACGCGCCTCGCGAGCGGCCGTTCTCGTGGCAACGCATGTGCGTTCCATATGGAAACAGACCCTAGGGGACCGTCGTGAATACGGAATTCGATGCCACCCGTCCTGCGCTCGGCGCCGCCGGCCTGCTGGGCCGCCTGCGTGCGCTGCTGGGCACGGGGCCGGCCGGCGGTCGCGCCGGCACGGTGAGCCGGCTCGCGATCGACGGCTTGCCCGATGCCTGGAC
>NZ_JAAGPM010000033.1:0-62069 GCF_017104865.1 Burkholderia sp. Ac-20349 | reverse complement strand
GTTGCGACGCGCCCGCCGACAGCGCGGCGGCCGACGCGGCCACTTCGGACGCCGGCACCCATTCCTCGACGATACCGCCCGATGCCGCTTCGGGCGCCGAGGCGGCCGACACTGCCGAGGCCGCGCCCGTGTCAGCCTCGGGCGCACGCTCCACCCGCTGCGTCCTGACCGGCGCCGGGGCCTTCTTCGCCTCGGGCGGGAACCACGTGTCGAACAGGTCCGTCACGCGCTCGCGCAGCGACGCGAACCAGCCCGGCGACGGCTCGGTATCGAATTTCGCCTTCGTGTCGACGATCCGGGCGCGCTGCGCACGCTGGAAGAAATCGCCGACGATCGGCAGCGCACTGTGCGCGCCCTGCCCCCAATAATCGCTGCGCAGCGTCACGCGGCCGTCGTCGAAACCGACCCACGCGCCGGCGACGAGCCCGGGCTGCATCAGGATGAACCAGCCGTCCGCGTTGTCCTGCGTCGTGCCCGTCTTGCCGGCCACGTCGCCGCGGATCCCGAAGCGCGTGCGGATGCTGCCGCCCGTGCCGCGCGTCACGACATCGCGCATCACGCTGAGCAGCGTCTTGTCGGTTTCCGCGTCGAGCGCACGCTCGGGCGGCGCCGGCGCGTATTCGGCGAGCACGTCGCCCTGGCGGTTCTCGATGCGCGTGACCATCTGCGGCTCGACATACAGCCCGCCGTTCGCGATCGTCGCGTACGACGCGACCATCTCCTTCAGCGTGACCGGGCTCGTGCCGAGCGCGAGCGACGGCACGCGTTCGAGCGGGCTTTCGCGCACGCCCATGTCGCGCGCGAGCCTGGCCACGGAAGCCGGCCCGACCTTCTCCATCACCTGCGCGGTGATCCGGTTGCGCGACAGCGCGACTGCGTCGCGCAGCGTCATCGGCTTGCCGGTCGGCGGCACGTCGTCGTTCGGCCGCCAGATCTCGCCGCCCTTCAACGGGATCTCGACCGGCTGGTCGATGAACGTGTCGTCCGGCTTCATCCCGCTCGCGAACGCGACGCCATAGACGAACGGCTTGAACGTCGAGCCCGGCTGGCGCCGCGCCTGCGCGACGTGGTCGAACGGTTCGTTGGTGAAGTCGCGGCTGCCGACCCACGCGCGGATCTGACCGTTGCGCGGATCGATCGCGAGGAAGCCGGCCTGCACGTCGGTCTTGGTCTTGCACAGCGCGCGCATGAAGCCGCGGTCGGCCGCGAGCAGCTTCATCGCGGCCGCGTCGTCCTTGCCGGCGTCCTGCGCAGCCTTGTACTCCGGCGACTCGCGCATGAACGTGCGGAACACCTCGTTGTCGGTGCCGCAGCCGTCGCGGCCGCTCCATGCGTTGTTCGCGATGCCCTGCAACTGGTTGCCCTGCAGCGTGAGCGCCTGGGTCGCCATCTGCTGCAACCGCGAGTCGATCGTCGTGCGCACGATCAGCCCGTCCGCGTAGATGTTGTAGTCGTTGCGGTCGGCCCACGCGATCAGCCATTTGCGCAACTGCTGCGCGAAATGCGGCGCGGGCCCCGGCGGCTCCTTCTGCCGCTCGAAGTCGATCCGCAACGGCCGGCGCTGCAGCTGCGCGAACTGCGCGGGCGACAGCTTGCCGTACTTCACCATCTGGCCCAGCACCGTATTGCGCCGCTGCAGCGCGCGCTCGGGATTCAGCACCGGGTTGTAGTAGCTGTTGCCTTTCAGCATCCCGACGAGCGTCGCGCTGTCGAGCACGTCGAGCTCGTCGGCCGACTTGTCGAAATAGGTGCGCGCGGCCATCTCGACGCCGTACGCGTTGTACAGGAACGGCACCGTGTTCAGGTAGGTCTCGAGGATCTGGTCCTTGCTGTAGACTGCCTCGATCTTCAGCGCGGTGATCGCCTCCTTCACCTTGCGCGTAAGCGTCGGCGCGCGGCCGATCTCGTCCGGATACAGGTTGCGCGCGAGCTGCTGCGTGATCGTCGAGCCGCCCTGGCGGCTGCCCGAGAACGTATGGAGCGCGGCCGACGCCGTGCGCTTCCAGTCGAGGCCGTGGTGTTCGTAGAAGCGGTGATCCTCGGTCGCGATCAGCGCATCGACCATGTGCGGCGAGATCTGCTTGAGCGGCACCCACTCGCGGTTCGACGGCTTGAATTCGGCCAGCAGCTTGCCGTCGGCAGACAGCACCTGCGCGGGCTGGTCGACGCGCGCCTTGCGGATGTCGCCGATGCCCGGCGTGAACGGGATCAGCACGACCACGTACACCACGAACAGCGCTGGCACGGCGGCGCCCGCGAGCAGCACGCCGCGGCGCGTCGGATGACGGACATGGTGCCACGCGGTGGCGGCGAGAGGCTTGACCCGCGCGACGGCGGCAGCCGCGACGGGTTGGGCGCGCGCGACCCATCTGGCACAGAAGTCACGCACTGACGACACGTTTCGGCGATTCACGCGGGTGGAGCTCGGCTGAAAAGGGTGCATCGTACCAAACTCGCGCGGCCCGCCGGACTGCGATGGCGTCGCACCGGCATGCACGGGGCGGCGGCGCGGGCAGTACCCACGTAAAAAAGGCGCGCGCCCCGCAACGGGAACGACGCGCCAAGCCTGGTACTACAACCGGGAGGCCGCGCGACGCGCGGCCGATCGGCGCTGCCACTCAGCGCACGAGAAAACCGTAGGTGAGCGGATCGCGTTCGTCGACGATCCAGTTCGCGAACCCGCAGATATGCGCGCTGCCCTCCACTTCCGGAATCACGGCCGGGATGTCGCCGACCGTCGTTTCGCGCAGCACGCGCCCCTTGAAGACCGTGCCGACGATCGACTCGTTGACGAGCGTGTCGCCGGCCGCGAGCAGCCCGCGCTGGTAGAGCTGTGCAACCCGGCCGCCGGTGCCGGAGCCCGTCGGCGAACGGTCGACCTCGCGATCCGCGAACACGCAGCAGTTCGCCTGCGTCGAGCCCGGGTGGCGCGGCGCGTTCGCGATGATCGTGCCGTAGATATGGTTGATTTCCGGAATCTCCGGATGCACGACCGGGTACTTCGCGTTCGCAGCGGCCTTCACTTCCGCGCCGAAGCGAATCAGCTTTTCCACCGCCGCTTCGCGCACCGGGAGGTCGAACGGCGCGCCGTCAACGTAGAAATAGAACGCGCCGCCGTACGCGATGTCGCCCGTCACGGTGCCGAACGACGGGGTCTCGACCGACACGTCGCGCTGCCAGATGAACGACGGCACGTTGACGAAGCGTACCGGCCCCGCATGCTCGCCGTCCCACTTGACGAACGCCTCGATGAAGCCGCACGGCGCGTCGATGCCGACCCGCGTTTCCGGCACCGTGCGCTGCACCCAGCCGAGCTCGACGGCCGCAGTCGACAGCGCGATCACGCCGTGTCCGCAATGGTCGCTGTAGCCTTCGTTGTGCAGGAAGATCACGCCGAAATCGGCGTTCGGCGACACGGGCTCGGTCAGGTAGCCGCCGTACATGTCGGCGTGGCCGCGCGGTTCGAACATCAGTGCGCGGCGGATCTCGTCGGCGTTCTCCTTGAGCCACGCGCGGCGCTGGACGATCGTGTCGCCCGGCAAACGCGGCAGCCCGCTCGTGACGATGCGGAACGCTTCGCCGCCCGTATGGACTTCGACGGTGGAAAGGGATCGGGAAATTTTCATGGGTGATCGAATGCGTTGAAACGAAAGACGGCGGCCGCGCCGCCGTCCGATGGCAGGCTGGTGGGTTACTTCGCGTACGGTTCCGGCAGGCCGTTGCGGATCACGTAGACGGTGGTCGGCGCGCCCTTCAGGTCGCCGTTCGCGTCGAACGAATAGGTGCCCGCGACGCCCTTGTAGTCCGACTTCGCAAGCTGCGCGATCAGCTTCGCCTTGTCGGTGGTCGTGCCGGCCTTGACCATCGCGTCGGCGAGCAGTTTCATCCCGTCGTAGTAGTTCACGCCGTAGACCTGCGTATCGGTGTGATACGTGTCGTGGTACTTCTTCAGGAATTCGCGGCCGGCCGCCGTCTTCTCGAGCGCGACGCCACCTTGCGCGCAGTAGACGATCGACGCCGCGTCGCCCGCCACCTTGCCCATGTCGGCCGAGCAGATGCCGTCGCCGCCGAGCAGCTTCGCACGCAGGCCGCGCTGCTTCATCTGCTTGGCCATCGGCGCGCCCTGTGCCGCATAGCCGCCGAGGAAGATCACGTCGGGGTTGCTGGCCTTGATCTTGGTGAGAATGCCGAGGAAATCGGTGGCCGACGAACTCGTGTATTCCTGGTCGACGATCTTGATGCCGTTCGCCTTCGCGACGTTCATGAACTGCTCGGCCACGCCCTGCCCGTATGCGGTGCGATCATCGATCACGGCGGCGGTTTTCGCGTTCAGCGTCTTCGCGGCGAAGGTGGCCATCGTGCCGCCGAGCTGTTCGTCGCTCGCGCCGATCCGGAAGATGTTCTTGAAGCCCTGCTTCGTCAGCGCCGGGTTCGACGCGACCGGCAGCATCGGCACGCCGGCAGTCGAGTACACGCGCGACGCGGGAATCGCGACGCCCGAGTTGTACGGCCCGAGCACCGCGACGACGCCCTTGTCGACGAGATTCTGTGCAACCTGCACGCCGGCCTTCGGGTCGGCCTGGTCGTCGTCGGAAACCAGTTTGAACGTGACGGTCTTGCCGGCGACCTTGATGCCGGCCTTGTTGAGTTCGTCGACGGCCAGACGCGCGCCGTTTTCATTGTCCTTGCCGTTCGCGGCCTGCGGGCCGGTCAGCGGCGCCGAATGGCCGATCATCACGACTTCCTGCGCCTGCGCGGAAGTCAGCGCGCCGGCGGCGATGGCCACCGAGAGCGCGGTAACGAGGTGTCGCATGATGTCTCCTGATTGGTTTTGTGTGAAACCAATGTAGGACACGCGTGGTCACCATGCAAGCAATATCAAAATAAAAACTTCGATTCTGGTCATTTTTCAGACCAGAACGAACCTGGCGCCGTCATTTCGGCGTGATGTCGCGCCGCACGCGGCGGATGTGCTGCTCGACATAGAACGCCGCCGCGTCGGCGTCGCCGGACACGATCGCCTCGTAGATCAGCCGGTGTTCGGACACGTAGAGCCGGATCCGGCCCGCATCGTAGATGCCGTCGTCCTTCAGGCGTTTCCACAGCGGCTGGTCCATCGTCTTCGCGACTTCGTCGGCGATCTTCACCATCAGCGCGTCGCCGGTCATCAACGCGAGCTGCCGGTGGAACAGCCGGTCGCTCTCGTTCCACAGCGCGCGCTGATGCGGATCGTCGACGTCGGTAATGGTTTCCATCTGAGCCAGATAGCGCTCGGCGCCGGCGTCGGCCCGACCGTGCGCGGCCGCGAGGCGTGCGATCGCGGGCTCCAGGATCAGCCGCACGTCGAGCGTCGACGTCGGGCTGAAATCGGGTTCGGACGCCGCATGCGTGTCACCGCGCTGCGCGAGCACATCGAGCGGCGACGCGACGACGTAGGTGCCGGAATTGCGCTTCGTGAACACGAGCCCTTCGTTCTGCAGCGCGCCGAGCGCCTCGCGCACGGCCGGCCGGCCGACCTGGAACAGCCCCGCGAGCTCGCGTTCGGACGGCAGCCGCGACTCGGCGGCATAGCGCCCCGCGCGAATTTCGTCGCGGATCTTCTCGGCCACCTGCTCGTAGATCTGCAGCGGCCTGAAACCGCCTTCGGGTGTGTCGGGACGCGCGGACATCATCGTATGGCTCCTGCCCAGTCGCGGGCGTGAATCTGGAATGGGTTCGCACTATACCGGAGCGCGCCGGCATCGACGCCGTGACGGCCCTTCTGGACAGATATTAGAACCAAAAACAGCGAGCTGCTTTATTTTCTGGGTTGCGGGTGGGCCAGCAAGTGGTATAGATTCGATCCACACTGCCCTGTGTCACGGTATCCGGCAGCCCTGTGGCGGGCGCGGCATGCGCCCGTCGTCCACGCTCACCGACGCATACGACGTACACGATGACCGCTCTTTCCCCGATTCCCGTTTTCGATGCGGCCGACACGGCCGCGCTGCTCGACTACCCGGCGCTGCTCGCCACGCTCAGGCAGGCCGTCGCCGACTATGCGTCGGGCGAGATCGTCAGCCCCGAACGACTGGTCGTGCCGCTGCAGGCCGGCGGCGTGATGCTGTCGATGCCGTCGAGCGCGCGCGACCTCGCGACCCACAAGCTCGTGAACGTGTGCCCGGGCAACGGTGCGCGCGGGCTGCCGACGATCCTCGGCCAGGTCACGGCATACGACGCGACCACCGGCGAGATGCGCTTCTCGCTCGATGGCCCGACGGTCACCGGACGCCGCACGGCGGCCATCACCGCGCTCGGCATCCAGGCGCTGCACGGCGCCGCGCCGCGCGACATCCTGCTGATCGGCACCGGCAAGCAGGCCGCCAATCACGCGGAAGCGCTCGCCGCGATCTTTCCCGAAGCACGCCTTCACGTGCGCGGCACCAGCGCCGACAGCGCGGCGGCATTCTGTGCCGCCCATCTCGCGCACGCGCCGCGTCTCGTGCCGCTCGACGGCGACGCGATTCCCGATGCGATCGATGTCGTCGTCACGCTGACGACGAGCCGGACGCCCGTCTATCGCGAAGCCGCGCGCGAAGGCCGGCTCGTGGTCGGCGTCGGCGCGTTCACCGCGGACGCGGCCGAGATCGACGCGACCACGGTGCGCGCCAGCCGGCTGGTGGTCGACGATCCGGCCGGTGCGCGCCACGAAGCCGGCGACCTGATCGTCGCGCAGGTCGACTGGCAGGACGTCGCATCGCTGGCCGACGTGCTCGGCGGCGCATTCGACCGCAGCGGGCCGCTGCTGTTCAAGAGCGTCGGCTGTGCCGCGTGGGATCTGGCCGCGTGCCGCACGGCGCGCGATGCGCTGGGCGCACGCCGGGCCGGCTGATTCGGCGGCGCAGCCCGCTGGCCGCGCTCGCGGCACCCCCAGCTCGGCGCCGCTCCGGCGATTTTCCGTACGCGTTGTAGGAATCGCCCTACAACGCGTCGCAGCGGCCTACATCAACTTCCAATTCGGCCGATTTCATTTTCGGCGGCGCAACACGATACTGCCGGCATGAATGCCAGCCAGTTGCCCGCCGCACTCCGGGTGTTTCTCGTCGATCACGCTGTTGCCGTCCGGCAGCGGATCGCGCTGCTCGTCGGCGCGATCCGCGGCGTCGCCGTCGTGGGCGAGGCGGAGGACGGCCAGGACGCGTGGACGCATATCCGCAGCAGCCAGGCGGACGTGGTGATCGTCGACCTGCGGCTGGCGGACGGCAGCGGCCTCGACCTGATCGGGACGCTGTCGAAGGCCGCGCCGCGCATCGTCACGATCGTGCTGACGAATCACTCGGCGCCGGCATTCAGAGAGGCATGCGCGTCGGCCGGAGCCGATTACTTCTTCGACAAGACCGTCGAATTCGACGCTGCATGCCGTGTCATCGAATCGCTGGTGCACGCCCGCGCGCACCGCCCCTGACGAGCCGGAGTGACTCATGTCCACAGCCACCATCTGCGCCGCCGACGTACCCATCGCACCTCGGCCGACGATTCCGCTTCGCGCGGTCACGCGCGCCGACGCAGCCAAACATCCCGCCGCGCGCTGCTCGGTCTGCGCGATGCGCTCGATGTGCCTGCCGCCGCACCTGACCGCGGCCGAATACGGCCGCCTCGACGCGATCATCTGCACGACCCGGCAGGTTCGCCAGGGCGACGCGCTGTTCCGCACCGACGATCCGTTCCAGAGCATCTATGCGGTGCGCGCCGGTTCATTCAAGACGGTGATGATGCATCGCGACGGCCGCGAGCACGTGACGGGCTTCCAGATCGCCGGTGAAACGCTCGGGATGGATGGCATCGGCGGCGGTCAGCACTGCTGCGACGCGATCGCGCTCGAAGACAGCGTCGTGTGCATCATCCCGTTCGGCGCGCTCGAAGCGGCGTGCCGCGAGATCAAGCCGATGCAGCACTTCCTTTATCAGATGCTGAGCAGCGAGATCGTTCGCGAATCGAGCCAGATGCTGCTGCTCGGCACGATGTCGGCCGAGCAACGCGTCGCGCATTTCCTGCTGAACCTGTCGTCGCGCTTCGAGGCGCGCGGCTATTCGGCGACGGAATTCAACCTGCGGATGACGCGCGAGGAAATCGGCTGCTATCTCGGGATGAAGCTCGAAACCGTGAGCCGGATGTTCTCGCGGTTCCATCGTGAAGCGCTGGTCGAAACGCGCGGCAAGCGCATACGCATCATCGACTCGCAAGCCCTCGCACGGGTCTGACGGACCAAGACCCGGACGACGTCTGGCGACCCGCACGGCCCCGGCACCGCGCGCGATGCATCATCGCACCGCGCCGCCGGCCGCCGCGTTGCGCAGCCCCACCCTTGTACCGCCCGCCTGGCATGCGATCAGCGCCTGTTCGGCCTGCATGAACGCACGGCGCAACGTGTCGTCCACGTCGCCGCCGACGCACGGCGGCAGCGACCACAGCGCCGTGTCGTGCATCACGAGGTCGAGCCGCACGTCGTACTGGCGTGCGCCATCGGCGGCGGCACGCGCTTCGATGGCGAGATGGCAGCCGCCAATCAGCGCGCGAAACCGTTCCAGCCGGACCAGCTGCGCGCCGGCTTCGGCTTCGACCGCGGCGGAACCCGCGAATCCGTGGCAGGCGATCTGCATGCCCACGCCCATGTCGTGTCTCCTGACGGGGCCGCCCGCTCGTCGACCGCCTTGCAAGTGCCGCCCGCACCGAAAGGCGGCGGCACGTGTTGCCCGTGGCACGGCGCGAATGCTTCGATCGCTGCCGGCCGATTGTCTGCCCGCGCCTTCGTCGGCGCGGGACGGTTCATACGTTGAAGGTCTGCGACGCCTTCATCTCGATCCACGTCATGCCCGCCCGCAGCCCTTCGATCATCGCCTCGCGCTCGGTCGGATACGCGTGGCTGTGCTCGAACGTGTGATGAAAACGCGCGGCACCGGTGCCATGCTCGACCGACACGCGGCAGCGGAATTCGCCTGATTCGCACGGGCGCGTCTCGACTTCGACGGACCAGTCGCGTTCGTGAATATTGCCCTGCAGTGTCATGCGCCCTCCTGCGGTATCAGTCTTCGAGCCGGAAGTGGCCGCTGTGCAGCAGCACCGGCCGGCCGCCGATTTCCTCGAGCATGCGTCGCGCCATCGCCTCGATCGCCGACCGGTGCGCTTCGAACGCAGCCAGCAGGTCGCGTTCGAGCAGCGACGGCGCGCCGAAATGATCTTCCAGCGCCTCGGCCGTGACCGCGCACTGCACGCAACGTCCGTCGACCAGCGCCGAAAACGCCACGACCAGATCGCGTGCGCAATATTCGGGGGGTTCCGGCGGGAAGACAATCTGCATCTGTCGGCCTGTCATCGTCGTGATGGCTCCATGACAAGAGCATAGTGGCGCGCGCGCCCGCGCGCTTGACCCACGTCAACCGGTTCGCTGCGCCGCACGATAACGACGCAGCAGCGTGCCGGCGCGGCTGCGCGCCGCCGCTTCAAACCGCGTTCAGCCCGCGTCGGGCTCGATTGCCGCGCCGCGCTCCGCGAGCAGTTCGCGCAGCACGCTGCGGTGGCAATGGCGTTCGTCGTCGCAGTAACAGCCGATCGAGAACGCGGTGGTCGCCGACAGCGCCGCCAGCAGGTCGAGCACCTTCGACGCATCGCCATGCGCCATCTCCGCGCGGAAGTGACGCCGGAACGCGTTCCATTCGGCATCGGTTTCGGCGGCCTGCGCCTGTGCGACGAGCTCCGGGCTCGGCGACAGCGTCGGCAACCATACATCATAGTAGTTGCGCGACGCGAATTCCGCCTTCGGCACGCCGCGCGGCGGCCGCCGCACCGTGCCGATCCGCAGGCCCTCGCCGGCCGCGCGCGGCGTGCCGAGCTGGATGATCCGGATGCCCATGTCGCTCCTTTCGAGTGATGTTCGATCCCGTGATCGTACCGCCGCGCCTGCCCCCGCGTCAGCCGGGCGACGCACCTTGCGGTCGCCCAACAAAAAAACCGGCTGCCCCCTTGCGGGAGACAGCCGGTTCGGCCTGCCGCGTGGCGCGCCGGAGCGCGCCGCGATCAGACGCCGCTCTTCAGCACCTTGCCGATTGCATCGGCGACGATGGCGACGTTCGAGTCGTTCAGGCCCGCCACGCACATCCGGCCCGAACGCAGGATGTACACGCCGTGCACTTCGCGCAGCGCGTCGACCTGCGATTCGGTCAGACCCGTGTACGTGAACATCCCGCGCTGCTTCACGTAGCGCGTCAGTGCCTCGCCGCTGACGTGGTCGCGCAGGCCGTCATGGATCGACTGGCGCATCCGTGCGATGCGGCGGCACATCGCCGCCAGTTCCTCTTCCCACTGCTTGCGCAGCGCAGGCGTGCCGAGCACGGCTGCCACGACCTTCGCGCCGTAGGTTTGCGGGTTGCTGTAGTTCGAGCGCACGGCGCCGGCCAGCTGGCCGAGCACGCGGTCGGCCGCGGCGGGATCCTCGCAGACGACGCTCAGGCCGCCCACGCGCTCGCCGTACAGCGAGAAGTTCTTCGAGAACGAGTTCGCGACCAGCGCCGGCACGCCGCGGCGGGCCAGTTCGCGCACCGCGAAGGCGTCCGCGTCGAGGCCCGCGCCGAAGCCCTGGTACGCCATGTCGACGAACGGCAGCAGCCCGCGCGCCTCGATCACGTCGATCAGCTTCTCCCACTGGCCTTCGTCGAGGTCGACGCCGGTCGGGTTATGGCAGCACGCGTGCAGCAGCACGATGCTGCGCGCCGGCAGCGCGTCGATCGCCGCGAGCATCGCGTCGAACTTCAGGCCGCCCGTCGCCTCGTCGTAGTACGGGTACGTGTTCACCGTGAAGCCGGCGCGCTCGAAGATGAAGCGGTGGTTTTCCCAGCTCGGATCGCTGAGCCACACCTGCGCATCCGGGAAGTAGCGCTTCAGGAAATCGGCGCCCACCTTCAGTGCGCCGGAGCCGCCGAGCGTTTGCAGCGTCGCGATGCGGCCGGCCGCGCGGGCCGGGTGATCGGCGCCGAACACGAGCGCCTGGACGGCGTCGCGATATGCGGCCAGGCCGACCATCGGCAGGTACGGCTTCGCGCTGCTGTCGCGCTGCAGCGCGGTTTCGGCTTCGCGCACGGCGCCCATCACCGGAATCCGGCCTTCGGCGTCGAAGTAGATGCCGATGCTCAGGTTGACCTTCTGGTCGCGCGGATCTTTCTGGAAGTTCTCGTTGAGCGTCAGGATCGGGTCGCCCGGGTACGCGTCGATGTGTTCGAACATGGCTATGTCGGTCTCGTTTGGAAGAATGATCTGTCGTGGCCTGCTTCAGCGTGCGGATGCGCTGTCGTGCACCGCATAGCCTGCATTCTTCTGACGGAAGCGATACCCGACCGCGAGCACCGCGAGCCATACCGGGATCAGGTACACCGACAGGCGGAGATCCGGCGTCAGGTACATCACGACGAGAATGCCGGCCATGAATGCCAGGCACAGGTAATTCGTGAAAGGATAGCCCAGACTGCGGAAGGAAGTCTCCTCCCCGGCCGCGCGCTTCGCCTGGCGGAACTTCAGGTGGATCAGGGTGATCATCGCCCAGTTGATGATCAGCGCCGACACGACGAGGCCCATCAGCACCTCGAACGCCTTGCCCGGCATGAAGTAGTTGATCAGC
Source organism: Burkholderia sp. Ac-20349 (assembly GCF_017104865.1). NCBI lineage: Bacteria > Pseudomonadati > Pseudomonadota > Betaproteobacteria > Burkholderiales > Burkholderiaceae > Burkholderia > Burkholderia sp. Ac-20349. The sequence continues at coordinate 50,422 of NZ_JAAGPM010000033.1, read as the reverse complement.
ACGCACACGCCGGTCGCGAGCGCCGACGCGCCGAGCGCGGCGAGCGGAATGCCGCGCTTGTTCACCGAGCACAGCACCTTCGGCGCGTTGCCCTGCTGCGCGAGGCCGAACAGCATCCGGCTGTTGCTGTACACGCCGCTGTTGTAGACCGACAGCGCGGCCGTCAGCACGACGACGTTCAGCACGTTCGCAACCACGTTGCTGCTCAGCGCATGGAAGATCAGCACGAACGGGCTACCGCCGCTGACGACCTTTTCCCACGGATACAGCGACAGCAGCACAGCGAGTGCGCCGATGTAGAAAATCAGGATCCGGTAGATGACCTGGTTGGTCGCACGCGGAATGCTGCGCTTCGGATCGTCGGCCTCGGCCGCAGTGATCCCGATCAGCTCCAGCCCGCCGAACGAGAACATGATCGCCGCCATCGACATCACGAGCCCCGATACGCCGTTCGGGAAGAAACCGCCGTGCTGCCACAGGTTGCGGACGGTGGCTTCCGGCCCGGCGTGGCCGCTCGCGAGCAGCCAGCCGCCGAAGCCGATCATGCCGACGATTGCGGCAACCTTGATGATCGAGAACCAGAATTCCGTCTCGCCGTACGACTTCACGCTCGCCAGGTTGAGCAGGTTGATCGCGACGAAGAACACCAGCGCCGACACCCAGGTCGGCACGCCGGGCCACCAGTACTGCACGTAGATCCCGACGGCCGACAGCTCGGCCATGCTGACGAGGATGTACAGCACCCAGTAGTTCCAGCCGGACAGGAAGCCGGTGAAGTGGCCGACGTACTTGTTGGCGAAGTAGCTGAACGAGCCGGCGACAGGCTCGTCGACGACCATCTCGCCGAGCTGGCGCATGATGAAGAACGCAATGATGCCGGCCACCCCGTAGCCGAGCAGCACGGACGGGCCCGCCATCTTGATGGTCTGCGCGATGCCGAGGAACAGCCCCGTGCCGAGCGCGCCGCCGAGCGCAATCAGCTGGATGTGCCGGTTCTTCAGCCCGCGCTTCAGGCCGTCGCTCTCGTTTCCAGAAACCATGTCTTCTCCACTCTGTCCGCCTCCGCCTGAAGCGGTGCGGCGCGCCTCGGTGTGCCGGGCGCTGTTTTGCTGTGCCGGGGCCGTTCGTGGAGCCGCCGGGTTGGGGACTGCAATCTTCGCGTGGCGGCGCCCGATTCGTGTCGGCGTGCCCGCCAGACCGGCCGCCGACTGTCGCCGCGCCCGCATTGCTGCGTTCGCACACGAAAATCCGGCGTCAGTTTAGCGTCGCGACGACGAAATCGGGTTTCGTAACTCGTTCATGCAAACCCTACATTATGAGATAAGATTGCATCCAGGAGACAGATAAGGAAACAAAAATGCATGAACCGGTTCTGGATCGCCTCGATCGCCACTTGCTTTCGATCCTGCAGGAGAACGGCCGCGCGTCGAACCTCGATCTGGCGAAGGCCGTCGGCCTGTCACCCGCGCAAACGCTGCGCCGCCACCGGCGGCTGGAGGAGATCGGCGCGATCCGTCGCTACGAAACCCGGCTGTGCCCCGACACGCTCGGTTTTGGCGTCACCGCTTTCGTGCACGTGACGATGGAGCGCGGGCATATCCGCGACCTGTCGAAGTTCCAGAAACTGGTGTCCGATCTCGCGCAGATCCAGGAGTGTTTTTCCGTGACGGGCGACATCGACTACGTGTTGAAGGTCGTCGCACACGACCTGAAAGGCTTGTCGCAGTTCCTGCTCGAGACGCTGATGCGGACGCCCGGCGTGAGCGGCGTGCATTCGAGCGTGTGCCTCGACGAGATCAAGTGCACGAGTGCGATGCCGGTCGAAGGTTGAAGCCGCGGGCCGCGCACCCCGCCGGCCCGCTCACCGCACCGCTTCAAACGCACTGATCAGCAACGCCCCCGCCGCGATCACGATGCAGCCGGCCGCCCGGCGCGGCGTCAGCCGCTCGCCGAGATACACGCGAGCGATCAGCGCCGCGAACACCACGCTCGTTTCGCGCAGCGCCGACACCGGCCCCATCGGCGCGCGATCCATCGCCCAGATCACGATGCCGTACGCGAGCGCCGCGAACACGCCGCCGCACGCCGCCTTCGCCGTTTCGCCGACATCCTGCGTCAGCCGCAGCGGCCCCGCCCGCAGCCGGTAGTACGCGGCCATCATCGCGCCCGTCAGCACGAACATCCACGCGGTATAGCCGACCGTGTTGCCGCTTTCCCGCACGCCGATCCCGTCGACCACGCTGTAGGCCGCGATCGACACGCCGGTCGCGAACGCGGTCGGCAGCACCTGCATCATCCGGTGCTTCGCGTCGCGCCCACGCTCCAGGCCGATCGCCATGATGCCCGCGCAGATCAGCACGAGCCCGGCTTGCGCGCCCGCATTCAGGTGCTCGCCCGCGAACGCCGCCGCGCCGAGCGTGACGAGCAGCGGCGCGGTGCCGCGCGCGACCGGATACGCGACGGTCAGGTCGCCGTGCTCGTATGCGCGCACCAGCAGCAGCGTGTACACGACGTGGAGCACGGCCGATGCGACGACATAAGGCCAGCTCGCGGGCGTGATCGGCGCGGCGGCCGGCAGGAACAGCAGCGCGAACAGCCCGATCGCGATCTGCAGCACCGTGGCCGACCGCAGCCGGTCGCCGCTGCTGCGGACGAGCGCGTTCCATGACGCATGCAGGAACGCCGCACACAGAACGGCAAACAAAACGGGGATCGGCACGATGAATACTCGCTGACGGTCGGCCACGCGAAATCGTCGCCGCAGAGTTTTCATCCTACGAATCCGTCATCCGATTGTCAAAAAACCGGTGCCGTATCGCATCGTGCGCGAACGGGGCGAAGGCGCCCTTTCGCCCGCCCCGCGCGGCATCCGGGGCAGCGGCCCCGCGCGCCGCGGAATGTGACGCCAAGGTGGCATGCGGTCTGCCCCTTTCCTTTCTCTTTCGCGCCGCATTCCGCCGTAATGAAATCGATACCGCAGCGCAATCGACGCGAAAACACTCCGTCCCCATATCTTCATACGCGACTGTTCCAATGCGCGTGCTCTCTCACGAGCTCCGCGCCGAACCGACACGGCGACGGGGCCGTTCTCCACCATCGAAGACCTTACCTGGAGTTTCCCGATGTTCCGTCAAGCCTTGCTCGTCACCGCCTGCGCTGCCGCAGCGCTGGCGCTGTTCGCCTGCGGCGGCAGCGATCCGACGTCGACGCCCGCCGTGTCGTCGCAGGATGCGCTGCAGACCGCCACGCCGATCAAGCACGTCGTCGTGATTTACGGTGAAAACATCTCGTTCGACCACTACTTCGGCACCTACCCGAACGCGACGAACCCGTCGGGCGAACCGGCGTTCACCGCCAAGACCGGCACGCCGACGCCCAACGGCCTGACGGGCACGCTGCTCACCGCGAACCCGAACTTCACGAACACGGCCAACGGCACCGACGCGGCGAACCCGTTCCGCCTCGACCGCACGCAGGCTGCGACCGCCGACCAGAACCATGCGTACACGGCCGAGCAGCAGGCCGAGGACAACGGCCTCGCCGACCTGTTCCCGAAATACACCGGCAAGGGCTCCTCCGGCGGCGCCGGCGCGTTCGGCACGAAGGGCCAGGTGATGGGCTACTTCGACGGCAACACCGTGACCGCGCTGTGGAACTACGCGCAGCGCTTCGCGATGAGCGACAACATGTACACGACGTCGTACGGCCCGTCGACGCCGGGCGCGCTGAACGTCGTGTCGGGCCAGACCAACGGGATGCAGGTCGTCAAGACGTCCGCGCAGCCGTCGACGCTCGCGAAGAGCTCGTACTACATCAATGACGGCCAGGGCGGCTTCACGATGATCAACGACGTCGACCCGGGCTACGACGTGTGCTCGAGCACGACCGACCAGGCGATGATGGCAGGCAAGAACATCGGCGACCTGCTGAACGGCGCGAAGATCACGTGGGGCGGCTTCATGGGCGGCTTCAACCTGTCGACGACGAACGGCAACGGCACCACGGGCTGCGCCCGCAGCACGGTCGCCACCGCCGTAAACGCCGCGACGTCCGACTACATCCCGCACCACAACTGGTTCCAGTACTACGCGTCGACCGCGAACCCGCAGCACACGCGCCCGAGCTCGGTCGCAGCGATCGGCTCGAGCCTGCAGACCGACGGCAAGACCGCCGAGCCCGCGAACCACCAGTACGACACGGACGACTTCTTCGCCGCCGTGAAGGCCGGCAACTTCCCGTCGGTCAGCTACCTGAAGGCCCCGGCCGCACAGGACGCGCACGCAGGCTATTCGGATCCGCTCGACGAGCAGGCGTTCGTGACGAAGGTCGTCAACTTCCTGCAGCAGCAGCCGGACTGGCAGAACACGGCCGTGATCGTCACCTATGACGACTCGGACGGCTGGTACGACCACGTGTACACGGCGCCGACGCGCGCGTCGTCGGACCCGGTCGACCAGGTCAACGGCAGCGGCAAGTGCGGCACGGGCGGCACCACCGGCGTGAACGGCGCGACCGTGAACGGCCGCTGCGGCCCGGGCGTGCGCATTCCGCTGATCGTGATCTCGCCGTACGCGAAGCAGAACTACGTCGACCACACGATGATCGACCAGTCGTCGGTCGTGCGCTTCATCGAGGACAACTGGCTCGGCGGCCAGCGCATCGGCGGCGGTTCGTTCGATGCAACGGCGGGCGACCTGCGCAGCCTGTTCGACTTCACGTCGAAGCCGAACACGACGCCGCTGTATCTCGACCCGACGCTCGGCACCGCATTGAGCGCGGCACCGGCGATCTGACCGGTACGTCGTGACCGCATGGCCGGCGCATCACGCGCCGGCCGTTTCCATTTAACGCGCCGCTTCGTGCGGCGCCCGATTTCCGACCGACAGCATGACAGCTCGCCCCGCGTTCCCGTCCCCCGACACCACCGGCACCCGCACGCCTTCCCGCCTCCTGCGCCGCACGGCGTTCGTGATCGGCGCCGCCGTGCTCGGCTACGGTGCATTCGCGATCGCGTTCCCCGCGCAGGTGCCCGCGGCGATCGGCACCGTCGTCGCCGACTGGACGGGCGCGAACCCGCATCCGGTCGTGCTGCAGCGGCCCGCCGCGCAGCCGCTGTCGGCAGTCGCACAGCTCGGCCGCGCGCTGTTCACCGATCCGTCGCTGTCCGCATCGGGCAAGCAGTCGTGCGCGTCGTGCCACAGCCCCGATCATGCATACGGCCCGCCGAATGCGCTCGACGTGCAGCCGGGCGGCCTCGCGATGACGCAGCAGGGCTATCGACCGCCGCCGTCGCTGATGTACCTGTACCGCCAGCCGAACTTCAGCATCGGCCCCGATGCCGGTGAAAACGACGCCGCGCCGACCGTCGCGCAACAGGCCGCGTCGGCGGCCAGCGTCGTCAAGGCGCAGAAGGTGGCCGGCACGTCGGCCGCGCCGCAGCTCGTGCCGCAGGGCGGGATGTTCTGGGACGGCCGCGCCGATACGTTGCAGCAGCAGGCGTTCGGCCCGCTGCTGAATCCGGTCGAGATGGCGAACGCCAGCATCGACGACGTCGCGCGCAAGCTCGCGCAGTCGTCGCACCGCGCGCAGCTCGAGCAACTGTTCGGCGCGCGCGTGTTCGACAGCCCGCAGCTCGCGGTGTCGGAAGCGATGTTCGCGATCGCGCGCTACCAGGTCGAGGATCCGTCGTTCCACCCGTACAACAGCAAGTACGACCGCTGGCTCGAAGGCCGCGCGCGACTGTCGCAGGCCGAGCTGCGCGGGCTGCGCCTGTTCAACGATCCGGACAAGGCGAATTGCGCGGGCTGCCACCTGTCGAAGCCCGGCAAGGACGGGCTGCCGCCGATGTTTACCGATTACCAGTACGAGGCGCTCGGCGCGCCGCGCAACAAGGAACTGGCGCAGAACCGCAACCCGGCGTTCTACGATCTCGGCGTGTGCGGGCCGTTCCGCGACGACCTGAAGGACCAGACGCAGTATTGCGCGATGTTCCTGACGCCGACGCTGCGCAACGCGGCGACGCGCCACGTGTTCTTCCACAACGGCGTGTTCCACACGCTCGACCAGGTGATGGCGTTCTACAACGAGCGCAGCATCTCGCCGCAGAAGTTCTATTCGCGCGGCGCGGACGGGAAGATCGACGAGTACGACGACATCCCGCCGAAATATCGTGCGAACGTCGACGTGACCGATGCGCCGTTCGACCGCAAGCCTGGCGACAAGCCCGCGATGACGGCGCAGGATATCAAGGATATCGAAGCGTTCCTCGGCACGCTGAACGACGAGCCGGTGCGGTAAACCGCACGCGCCCCGCGCGTGGCACCCGCGCGCAGCGGTCAGCCGGCGCGCTGCACCCTCGTGTGCGCGTGCTGGCGAAGCTGGCCCGCCCGTTTCACGCGAATCGCGTCGATGCATGCGTCGAGCCGCCGGTTGCTTTCCGCGATGCCGAAGCATGCGGCGCGATCGAACGAGCGCGCGGCGAGATCCGCCCGCAGCACATCGTCGGACAGCAACTGCGCCATCGCATTGGCCAGCGCGTCGACGTCGCCGACCGACACCAGCAGCCCCGCGCGACCGTGATCGAGAATCTCGCGCGGCCCGGTCGGGCAGTCCGTCGACACGATCGCCTTGCCGAGCGCGAGCGCCTCGATCAGCACCATCGGCATCCCTTCGTTCTTCGAGCTCAGGACCAGAATCGACGCGCCCGCCATCAACGGATGCGGGTTGTCCATCTGCCCCATGAAATGCACCCGCGCACCGATGCCGAGCGTATCCGCCAGACGCGTGAGTTCGTCGCGATACGCGCCGTCGCCGGCCAGCACGAGATGCTCGGGCACGTCGCGCTGCGCGACGAGTTGCGCATACGCGCGCAGCAACGTGCGGTGATCTTTCTGGAGCTCGTCGAGCCGTGCGACGGAGACGATGTACGGGACCCCGCCGGGCAGTGCCGGGCGCGGCGCCGTCGCGTTTGCGCGAATCGCGTCGATGTCGATGGCGTTGGGCAGCACCGTCACCTGTTGCAGGCGGTCGCCGAACATCCGGTCGGCTTCGTCGCCCATCTGCGGGTTCAGCGCGGCAATGCTGTCGTAGCGGCTGTACTGGTCGAGCAGGCGGCGCACGCGGCGGCCCTGGCCGCCGAGCCGTGCAACGAAGCTGAAGTGGTTGACGCCGATCCAGGCCACCCCGAACCGGCCGGCCAGGCGCCGCAGCGACAGGTCGTAGTCGACGATGACGTCCACGTTGCGCGCGAGTTCGGCAACGCGCCGCCCGATGTGAGGGCGCACCGCGAGCGCACCGTGAAGATCGCGCGCGATCCGGCCCGCCTTGCCGAGCTTGTGCGCGTGACGGCGATCCTGGAAGTAGCGCAGCCACTGCGGACCCACCAGGATCTCGATCGGGATGTCTGCCGGGATCAGCGCGCGAAAGCGCTGCGCCAGCATCGGCGACGCGTACGTAATCGACAGGACCGCGCGGAAACGCTGGCGGTCGAGGATCCGCAGCCACTGGATCAGGGACGATTCGATCCCGCCGTTGCCGAAATCGGTCACATGAAACAGGACCCGCACGCGCGCGTCCTCACCCTCGATATACCCCTGTTTAGTCATGATTTTTCTTGGTACTGCGAATGTGATCCGTTGTTCGAAGGTATGCCAGGCTCGCTCTCGGCGCCTTTATAACATAGCGCCTTTCGCTCGCCAAGCAACGAACGGCTGACGGCCTGCAACGTTTGAATCTGCCGGTGCAAGCGCCCCCGCCGCGGCTCCGCAGTCCCCCACCTGTAAGAAACAGTGTCGATTGCGGCCGCCCCATATCGAACGGCCCGGAACGAATGGAAGTCATGGCCGTACCGGCCAGCGAGCCCTTCGCCTGCCCCCTCGTTTTCCCCGATCCCGTTCGCCTTGACTCCACGCCCTCCCGCGACCACACTTCGCACATTGCAAGTGTGATCACAGATCGCAGATCAAACCCAGGAGAACCCGCCTTGGCGCCACGTATCGTCCCGCCCGCCCTCAAAGCCATCGAACAGGAAACGATGGCCGACAAGGTCTACCAGCAACTGCGCGAAGCGCTGATGAGCGGCCGTTTCGCGCCCGGACAGGCGTTGAGCCTGCGCAGCGTCGCGGAGGCGGTCGGTTCGTCGACGATGCCCGTGCGTGCCGCGCTCACGCGGCTGCGCGCCGAACGCGCACTGGTCGACGGCCCGAACCGCGCGCTCGTCGTGCCGCCGATGACGCTCGACATGCTCGACGAACTGCGCGACGTGCGAATCGCGCTCGAAGGCTGCATCGCCGAACGCGCATGCGCCCGAATGACCGATGCGCAGATCGCCGCCGTCCGCAAGACCTGCGAGACGATGCAGGCACACGTCGAGGCCGGCCGGTCGCGCGCTTACCTGCAAAGCAACTTCGCCTTCCACAGCGCGATCTACGCACACGGCGCGAGCGAAAGCACGCTCGCGATCGTCGAGAACCTGTGGATGCGCGTCGGGCCGTTCCTCAACATGGTCGCGCTCGACATCCCGCACATGCGGCGCTCGATGGATGCGCACCGCGCGATCGTCGATGCGCTCGAGCGGCGCGACGGCACGGGCGTACGCGCCGGCATCGCACTCGACATCGGCGGCGCCGCGCACGACCTTGCCGAGACGCTGCGTGCCGAACAGACGCCGCGCACCGCGAACGCGAAACCATAGCGGCCGTGTGCCGCGATCGCCCGATCGCGGGCGGCCGCATCCGACAACATCAACGATGGAGACAACCCGGCATGACAGCTTCCGACCTGCTGAAACCCTATGACGGCCTGCGCGTCCTCGTGACGGGCGGTGCCTCGGGCATCGGTCTCGAAATCGCGGACGCGTTCGCGGAGTGCGGCGCGCGTGTGCATGTCTGCGACGCATCGCAGGCCGCGATCGCCGCGCTCGCCGACCGGCCGCCGCGCGCCGGAGCAAGCGCGATTGGTGCGACGCTGGCCGACGTATCCGATCCGGCTGCCGTCGCGCGGGTGTTCGACGACGTATCGGCCACGCTCGGCGGCCTCGACGTGCTCGTCAACAACGCAGGCATCGCCGGCCCGACCGGCGGCATCGACGAAATCGATCCCGTGCAGTGGGAGCAGACGGTCGCGATCAACCTGAACGCGCAGTTCCAGTTTGCGCGCCGCGCGGTACCGCTTCTGCGCGAATCGAAACACGGCGGCGCCATCATCGCGCTGTCGTCGGTCGCGGGCCGGCTCGGATATGCGTTCCGCACACCCTACGCGGCGACCAAGTGGGCCGTGGTCGGCCTCGTGAAAAGCCTCGCGATCGAACTCGGGCCGCTCGGCATCCGCGTGAACGCGATCCAGCCCGGCATCGTGCGGGGCCCCCGGATGCGCCGCGTGATCGATGCGCGCGCGCAGCAGCTCGGCGTCAGTTACGACGAGATGGAAAAGCGCTATCTGGAGAAGATCTCGCTGCGGCGCATGACCGATCCGGCCGAGATCGCCGCGACCGCGCTGTTCCTGTGCTCGCCGGGCGGACACGGGATCACCGGACAGGCGATCTCCGTCTGCGGCAACGTCGAAGTGCTCTGACGCCTCCTGCATCGCTCACCGAAGGGATTCCCTCCATGGCAAACGCTCGCAAAGTCATCATCACCTGTGCGCCGACCGGCGCGATCCATACGCCTTCGATGTCGCCGTACCTGCCCGTGACGCCGCACGAGATCGAGACGGCCGCCGTCGCGGCTGCCCGGGCCGGCGCGGCGATCCTGCACCTGCACGCCCGCAATCCGTCCGACGGCAAGCCGACCCAGGATCCTGCCGTGTTCGCCGAATTCCTGCCGCGCATCAAGGCGCAGACGGATGCCGTGATCAACCTGACGTCGGGTGGCAGCCCGCACATGACGGTCGACGAGCGGCTGCAGCCTGCGCTGCATTTCCAGCCCGAGGTCGCGTCGCTGAACATGGGCTCGATGAACTTCGGGCTGTACCCGATGCTCGAGCGCTTCCGCGAGCTGAAGCATCCGTGGGAACGCGAACATCTGGAGAAGAGCCGTGACCTCGTGTTCAAGAACACCTTCGCCGACATCGAGACGATCCTCACGCGCTGCGGCGCGAACGGCACGCGCTTCGAATTCGAGTGCTACGACATCTCGCACCTGTACAACCTCGCGCATTTCGTCGACCGTGGGCTCGCGAAGCCGCCGTTCTTCGTGCAAAGCGTGTTCGGCCTGCTCGGCGGGATCGGCGCGCACCCCGAAGACCTGATGCACATGCGCCGCACGGCCGATCGCCTGTTCGGCGGCGACTACGTCTGGTCGATCCTCGGGGCCGGCCGCAACCAGATTCCGCTCGCGACGATCGGCGCCGCGCAGGGCGCGAACGTGCGCGTCGGGCTCGAGGATTCGCTGTGGATCGCGCCCGGCCAGCTCGCGGAATCGAGCGCGGCGCAGGTATTGAAGATGCGGCAGGTGCTCGAAGGCCTGTCGCTGGACATCGCGACGCCGGCCGAGGCGCGCGCGATGCTCGCACTCAAGGGGGGCGACGCGGTGAATTTCTGATCGCCGCTTCGCGCCCCAACACCAGGACCCGCAAGCGCAGTGACAAGGCGCCGGCCGCAGCCGGCCGGCGCCAGGACGCCCATCATCGCCCCGCTCCGTTCGAGCGCCGCCGGCGCGGCTCCGTCGTCTGCCCATCCGCTGCGCACGTCGCAGCGGCATCTGCCGAACGCGGCGCGCCGTGCTTGCCGCGCGCGCCGGTTCGCCCTTACCGGAGTCGTCCGCATGTCCACACCTCAAGCCCAGGCCCTGCCGTCCGCCACCGGCGACGCAAGCGCGTCGCTGAACCGGCTGCTGTTCCGCAAACTGATGCCGCTGCTGATCGCCGCCTACGTGATCAGTTTCCTCGACCGCACCAACATCGCGTTCGCCAAACACTCGATGGGCGTCGATCTCGGCATTTCGTCGGCCGCGTACGGGCTCGGCGCGGGCCTGTTCTTCCTGACCTATGCGCTCTTCGAGATCCCGAGCAATCTGGTCATGCATCGCGTCGGCGCGCGCTTCTGGATCACGCGCATCATGATCACCTGGGGCGCACTGTCGGTCGCCATGGCGTTCGTCCGCGGCGAAACGTCGTTCTACGTGATGCGCCTGCTGCTCGGTGCCGCCGAGGCCGGCCTGTTTCCCGGCGTGATGCTGTACCTGACGTACTGGTTCGGCCGCGAAGAGCGGGCGCGCGCAACCGGCTACTTCCTGCTCGGCGTGTGCATCGCCAACATCGTCGGCGGGCCGCTGGCCGGCGCGCTGATCGAACTCGACGGCTCGCTCGGCTTCCACGGCTGGCAATGGCTGTTCGTCGTCGAAGGCATCCCGGCGATCCTGCTCGCGTTCGTCGTGTGGACGCGCTTGCCGGACCGCCCGAGCGCCGCGCCGTGGCTCTCCGCGGAAACCGGCCGTGCGCTCGAGCGCACGCTGGCCGCGGAACAGGATGCGGGCGTCGCCGCGCACGGCGGCCATGCGTTCGGTTCCGCGCTGCGCGATCCGCAGATCTGGCTCGCGATCTTCGTGTACTTCTGCCATCAACTGACGATCTACACGGTGATCTTCTTCCTGCCGGGCATCATCGGCGCGTCGGGGCGCTTCTCGCCGTTTGCAGTCGGGTTGCTGACCGCACTACCGTGGCTCGCCGCAGCGATCGGGGCCGGGACCCTGCCGCGCTTCGCACGCGAGTCGCGTCATTCGCGGCTGATGCTGTGCGCGGGGCTGGTCGTGATGGCGGCCGGGATGGTCGGCGCCGCACATGTGTCGCCTGTCGCCGGGCTCGCCTGCGTGTGCGTGGCCGCGTCGATGTTCTTCGTCGTGCAATCGATCGTGTTCACCTTTCCCGCGTCGCGGCTCGCCGGCAGCGCGCTGGCCGGCGGGCTCGGGCTCGTGAATACCTGCGGGTTGCTCGGCGGCTTCGTCGGGCCGACCGTCGTCGGTGCGATCGAACAGGCCACCGGCAATGCGAAGAACGGGCTGACGCTGCTGGCGGCCGCGCTCGTCGTCGCGGCGTTCGCGAGCCTGGCGCTGCGTCACGGGCACGAGCATGCCGATGCGCGGTCGCACGGTTGACCGCCCACGCCATTCAAACCGGCGCGATGCGCGCGTCAAACGCCGCCCGCATCGCGCCCTGCCGCGTCAGAACAGATACATCCCCGCGATGAACACGACGCCCGAGAACAGCAGCGTCGTCACGCAATACCCCATGATGTCGCGCACGCCGAGCCCGGCGATCGCCAGTGCGGGCAGCGCCCAGAACGGCTGCGCCATGTTGGTCCACGCCTCGCCGTACGCGATCGCCATCGCGGCCTTGCCGAGATCGGCGCCGAGCGCTTGAGCCGCCGGCATCACGAATGGGCCCTGCACGACCCAGTGGCCGCCGCCGGACGGCACCGCGAAGTTGATCACGGCCGAACTCAGGAACGCGAGCAGCGGGAACGTATGCACGTTCGCGATATCGACGAACCACTTCGTGATCACGCCCGCGAGCCCCGAGTGATCCATCAGCGCCTGGATGCCCGCATAGAACGGGAACTGGATCATGATCCCCGACGCGCCGCGCGCCGCGCCGGCCACCGCGCGCGCATAGGCCATCGGCGTCCGGTGCAGCAGGATGCCGGCCGCGAGGAATGCGAGGTTCACGGTGTCGATGTCGAGCGCGAAGCCCTTCTGCACGAACTTCAGCACGAGGAACGCCGCGCACAGCGCCGCGACGAGGACCGACAAGGCGCGGCTCTCCTCCATCCGCTCCGCGAACGTCGCGTCGGGCCCGAGCTGGCGCTCGACGCTCGGCGGTTCGGCGAGCAGCGCCGGATCGACGCTGACGACGTCGCCGGGCTTCGGCATCATCATGCGCGCGAGAAACGGCAGCATCACGATCAGGCCGATCGTGATGAACGCGTTGTAACCGGTGAAGATTGTCTGCGACACGGGAATCAGCCCGATGGTCTTCTCCATCGGATTGCCCTTCGTGGCCGCGACGAGCGGCACCGAACCCGACAATCCGCCGTGCCAGCTCAGGAAGCCCATATACGCGGACGCCACGAGCAGACGGTAATCGCTGCCGGCGACACGGCGCGCCACTTCACGCGCGAGCATGGCGCCGAGCACGAGGCCGAAGCCCCAGTTGATCGCGCAGGCGAGCGCGCCGACGAACGCAACGAGCATCACGCCCTGCCCCGGCGTGCGTGCGGTGCTCGCGAGCGCGACGAGCATGCGCTTCACGGGCGGCGAGCTTGCGAGCGCGTGGCCGGTGACGAGAATCATCACCATCTGCATCGAGAACGCGAGCAGGTTCCAGAAACCCGAACCCCACATCGTCGTGAGCTGCGCGGGCGTATTCGGCGTCAGGCCGAACGCGAGCGCGAACGTGACGATCGTCAGCAGGATGGCGAAAATCAACGGGTCGGGCAACACGCGGTGAACCACCTGCGTGAAAAAGCGGGAAATGCGCTGAATCAACTTGAGCTCCTCGTTTCCTGATAGGGACGTCCGCGCGTGTCGTTGTTGGTTGAGGCGCGGAAACGCGCGGATTCTTGCACAGAACCGGCGAACGCGCTTGGGCGCGCGCGGCCGTGGAAACGGAGCGGAAAACAGCGACCGGCGGTGCAGCCGGCACCGCCGGTGACAAGGACAGATGCGCGTGCGTTAGCGAACGGCCGTCGCAGGTGTGCTCACGGTTGCAACCGAATCCACGCGCCGCTCGGCCAACCGCTGCGCGAACCGGTACGCGACGAGCGACCCGGCCACGGCAAGCAGCATCGGCACGAGGCTGTCGTGATCCGCGCGCGTGAATTCGGCCAGCAGCACGACCGCCGTGATCGGCATCTGCATCGACGCGGCGAGAAACGCGGTCGCGCCGACCAGCGCGCATCCGCCGATCGACGCACCCGGCCACACGAGGCTCCACAGCCCGCCCAGCACGACGCCGAGCAGCGCGCCGTTCGCGAGGCCCGGCGTCAGCAGGCCGCCTTCGGCGCCCGCCCGCAGGCTGCCGGCCTCGATCAGCACCTTCAGCACGAGCAGCGCCGCGGCAAGGCCGATCGTCAGCGTGCCGTCGAAGCCCAGCGACGCCGGGCCCTTGCCGTTGCCGAGCAATTGCGGAAACCGCATCGCGAGCACGCCGATCGCCGCGAAATTGAGCAGCGCGAGCACGGGCAGCCGCCCGTCTTTCGGCGCGTTCGCCCGGGCTCGCGTCGTGAGCCGCACGAAGCCGTAGGCGGCCAAGCCGAACAGCGGCCCGCAGACGATCGACCACGCCACCAGCGGCGTGCTCAGCACGAACGCCGGCACCGTGTACTGATGCTCGTTGCCGAGGCCGATCCACGCGACGGCCGCCGCGATCGCCGACGTCGCGACCGCCACGACCAGCGCGCGCAGTTCGAACGTGCCGAGCAGCACTTCGAGCACGAAGATCGCGCCGCCGAGCGGCACGTTATAGACGGCCGCGAGGCCCGCGCCGGCGCCGCACGCGACCATCAGCCGGCAATCGTCGGGCGTGAGCCCCGCGCGATGCGCCAGCCGCCCGGCAAGCAGCGAACCGATCTCGCGCGGGGCGACTTCGCGGCCGAGCGGCGAGCCGAGCGCGACGGTGACGATCTGCAGCAGCGCGTGAACCGTCGTACTGACGAACGGCATCCGCGGATCCGCCGCGCGCACCGCGCGGCGGATGCTGACGAGCGGCCGGCCATACCGGTACAGCGCCCACCACCCGCCGCCGGCGACGATCCCGCAGACGGTCAGCACCGCGAGCCGGCGCAGCGGATCGGCGCCGGTCACGCCGCTGAGGAAACTCTCGGTGCCGATCACGTGCGCGACGCTGTAGCCATACGCGACGTGCTGGATCGCATGCAGCAGCAGCGCGAGCAGCATGCCGCCGAGGCCCGCACCGACGCCGGTCAGGATCGTGACGACGGCCACGCGCGCGAACGGGCTGGCGGCCGGCGAAGAAGAGGCGGGAGCGGACGGGAGATCGAGGCGCATGGGGTCGGCGAATGGGATCGAAAAGACGGCGCGCAACACGCGCGCCGTCGTCAGGACCGCATCGTAGGCCGGCGCTCATCATGAGACAAACGTATTTTTCGAATCGACTCATGCATTTGGTGAATACATAAAGACAGGCAGTCCATCACCCTTCGTCGTCCTTCGCCGCCCTCAATCCGGATACGCGACGCGCGCCTGTCGCGCCGATCAACCGCCGTGCCGCGCCCCGCGCATGTTGCAACGACGCGACAGGCGCACCGCGATGAACGGATGCCAGCCGCATGCGATCACGCAAGAACTGCCATCGTCTCGCGCGCGCGGCGCGTCGTGTCAGTTTTGTGAAGGACTCTTGCCGGATCCGGAAAGGTGCGCTCGCGGCCCCCGGTGGCCTTGCGCGCGCGAGGCATTCCTATACTTGCGCCGAACTTTCGTTCCCAGTCCCACACGCAGGAGCCTTGACTTGAAAAAAACCCTCATCGCCGGCGCATGCACCGCCGCGCTGTTCGCCCCGCTCGCTCACGCACAGAGCTCCGTGACGCTGTACGGCCTGATCGATGCCGGCATCGTCTACACCAACAACGCCAACGGTGCGTCGCTGTGGCGCCTGAACAGCGGCACCGTCAACGGCAGCCGCATCGGGTTTCGCGGCACCGAAGATCTCGGCGGCGGCCTGAAGGCGCTGTTCGTGCTCGAGAACGGCTTCAACGTGAACAACGGCGGGCTCGGGCAGGACGGCAAGCTGTTCGGCCGCCACGCGTACGTCGGCCTGAGCCAGAGCGGCTATGGCACGCTGACGCTCGGCCGCCAGTACGACACGATGGTCGACTTCGTCGCGCCGCTGTCGGCCACGGCCGGCGACTTCGGCGACACGAGCTTCGCGCATCCGTTCGACAACGACAACCTGAACCACTCGCTGCGCATCAACAACGCGGTCAAGTACACGAGCGAGACCTACGCGGGCTTCAAGGTCGGCGCGATGTACGCGTTCTCGAACGCGACCAGCTTCGGTGCGAACCGCGCGTACAGCGTCGCGGCGAGCTACACGAACGGCCCGCTGAAGCTGGCCGGCGCGTACCTGCAGATGAACGGCACGAAGGGCTCGACGAGCGCGAGCCCCGGCGCGACCGATGCGGCCGAAGCGAAGAGCCTGAACCAGGGTGGCTGGTCGATCGGCTCGGACCGCATGCGTTCGTACGGCGGCGGCATCAGCTACGGGTTCGGCCCGGCCACCGTCGGCTTCGTCTATACGCGCTCGCAGTACGACAACACCGGCTCGTTCGGCTCGACCGGCCAGGTCGCGTTCAACAACTACGACGTGAACGTGCGCTATGCGGTGACGCCGGCCGTCAGCCTCGGCGCGGCCTACGTGTACACGGACGCCAGCGTGTCGAACCCCGACAGCAAGCACGGCACCGATCCGAAGTGGCATCAGGTCGACCTGCAGGCCGTCTACAAGCTGTCGCGCCGCACGGACGTGTACGCGGAAGCGATGTATCAGCACGCATCGGGCCGCGGCTACCAGGCGTTCATCAACGGCTCGGGCGGCGCATCGAGCACGGCGAACCAGATCGTCGGCACGATCGGCATGCGCACGCGCTTCTGACCGGCGCGCGGCAGCGTCGCCCGTTGGCCACGCACCCGCGTTCTTACGCGGGTGCGTTCGCCGCGGGCGGCTTGCACCAATGTTGTTCCATCTGGAAGGCTGCCTGCCTGGAATCGGGGTTTTTACGCGCGCGGGTGCTGCGTAGACTGCCAGCAAAGGTCGGGGTCACGCATCGCGCGTCGAACCGGCCGCCCACCCCGTCCCCAGGAGAACCTCGTGAAATCGCTCGTCGTTACCGCCGCCGCTGCCGTCCTGCTCGCTGCACCGGCCCTGTCCTTCGCCCAGTCGGCACAGTCGCCCGTCACGCGCGCGCAAGTGCTGCAGGAGCTCATCGATCTCGAATCGGTCGGCTACAACCCGGCGCGCGGCGAAGTGAACAACTATCCGGACGACATCATGGCGGCGCAGGAACGACTCCACGAAAAGCGTCTCGCGGAACAGAAGGCCGCGCATGCCGCGTACGGCCCGGCCGGCGAACCGGCAACGGAGTCGGGCGCGGCGGCAAAGCCCGCGCTGTAACGGCACGACGATGCGCCGCGCCCGCGTGAACGATGTGCCGCGGGCGCGGCGCAGATTGCATTCGCGTTCGTGTGGTTTGCTTGAAGGTTTGCTTGAAGAGAAAAAGCCGGCAGAACGCCGGCGCGCGTCCGCCGCTCAGGCGGCCTGCGGTTCGCGATCGATCGCGTTGAGCATCTCGACGTCGCGCGCAATCATTCCCGGCACCTGGGCACGCAGCATCTCGACCCAGGTCCGCACCTTCGCATCGACGAAGCGGCGCGACGGATACAGCGCGTAGACGTTCATCTTCTGCAGGATATGCGCGGGCAGCACGCGGACGAGCGTGCCGTCGCGCAGCGCATCGATCGCCGAGTACAGCGGCAGCATGCCGATCCCGATGCCGTCGCGGATCGCGAGGGCGAGCGATTCGGCCGTATTGGTCTGCACCGGCCCCGCGACGTGGATCTGCTCGACGCCTTCGGGCCCTTCGAGCACCCATTCGTGCGTCGGGAACGCCGGCGTGCACAGCGTCAGGCACGCGTGCGCGGCGAGATCCTGCGGACGAACCGGCGCGCCGTGGCGTTTCACATAGTCGGGCGACGCACACAGGATGCTGAAGGTCGAGCCGAGCAGGTGCGACACGAGTTCGGAATCGGGCAGCGACGAAGCGGTCACGACGGCCATGTCGCTCGTGCCGTCGAACAGGTCGGGCATGCGCTGCGACAGCGACAGCTCGATCGACACGTCCGGAAACTGCGCGTGATAGCGCGTCAGCGTGGGCAACACATAGTGATGGCCGACGCTCGCGAAGCTGTGCATGCGCAGCACGCCGGCCGGCCGTTCGTGCGCGCAGCTCGCCTCTTCTTCCGCGCGGTCGACGTCGGCGAGGATCTGGCGGCAGCGCCGCAGATAGCTTTCGCCGGCTGACGTGAGCGCGAGACGGCGCGTCGAACGATTCATCAGACGGGTGCGCAGGCGCGCTTCGAGCTCCGACACCGCGCGCGACATCGCGCCCGTCGTCGAGTTCAGCGATTGCGCGGCGGCGGTGAAACTGCCCGTTTCGACGACGCGCGAAAACACCCGCATGTTTTGTAGGGTATCCATTCCTGTGAGCAACCTGTAGCGGAGCCGCTATTTTCCTCCACTGGATGCGACAGATTGTTACTCCGGCTGCAACTATCGTTTCCCCGCAGCTGCGTTAATGCGCGGGCGCCGCACTCCTACAATCGGCGCCTCACCAGTCGAACGGACCGTTCGGACAAGCCGCGGCACCCCGCCCGGCGCCGTACGAGCCCCACCCCAGTCATGAAGCCATCACCTGCGATCGAGCGACCTTCCATCGAACCGGCACGATGGAGGACCTGGCTCGATCCACTCGGCGACGCCGCGCGCGACTGGGCCGCGAGCGACGGGCTGATCTGGCTGCACCTCGCGAAAACCGTACTCGCGGCGCTCCTCGCGATGGGCATCGCGATGCGCCTGGAAATGTCGCAGCCGCGCACCGCGATGACGACCGTATTCGTGCTGATGCAGCCGCTGTCGGGGATGGTGTTCGCGAAGAGTTTCTACCGCGTGCTCGGCACGGCGGCCGGCCTCGTCGCCGCGCTCGCGCTCGGCGGGCTGTTCGCGCAGCAGCCCGAGCTGTACATGGCCGGCATCACGCTGTGGATCGGCACCTGCATCGCGCTCGCGGTGCGCAACCGTCACTTCCGCTGGTACGGCTTCGTGCTCGCCGGCTATACGGCCGCGCTGATCGGCCTGCCGTCGGTGATGACCCCGCAGACGCTGTTCCAGTCCGCGCTCACCCGCGCCGCGGAAGTCGCGCTCGGCATTGCGTGCTCGGGCGCGGTCAGCGCGCTGATCCTGCCGCTCAGCTCCGCGAAGGCGCTGATGCGCTCGCTGGGCACCCGCCATGCGACGTTCGCGGCGTTCACGGCCGGCGCGCTCGCAGGCGACGTCGCACGCGGCGATTTCGAGCGGCGCTTCGCCGATTTCGTCGACGATATCGTCGGCTTCGAGGCGAACCGCGCGTTCGCGTCGTTCGAGGATCCGCACATTCGCGCGCGCAGCCGCCGCCTCGCGCGGCTGAACAGCGAGTTCATGAACGCGTGCACGCGGCTGCATGCACTGCACCAGCTCGTCAAGCGGCTACGCGCCAATGGCTCGGACGCGGTGCTCGATGCGCTGGCGCCGCATGTCGACGCGCTCGCGCAGCGCTTCGCCGCGCTGCGCGACGAGCGACAGCGCGGCATCGCGCCGGCCACCGGCGCACTGCTCGAACTGCGCCGCTTCCACAGCGCGTTGCCGAAAGCCGCGCGCGCGTCGCGCCGAGACATCGAGGCGCATGCGGCCGGCGGCCTGCTCGACTTCGATACGGCAATCGAGCTGCTGTACCGCTTCATCGGCGAATATCTCGGCTACGCCGACACCTATGCATCGCTCGACCAGGACGATCACGCATTCGAGCGCTCGGTCACGCATTACGCAGTGAAGACCAATTCGTTCTTCGTCGGGTTCGCGTTCCTGCGCACGATCGTCGCCGTCGGCGCGATGAGCGCGTTCTGGCTCGCGTCCGAATGGCCGAGCGGCCCGCTCGCCGTGATCGCCACCGCGATCGCGTGCGCACTCAGCTCGACGTCACCGCGCGCGCCGAAGTTCGTCGCGCAGATGAGCGTCGGCGCGGCATTCGCGACCGCCATCGGCTATGTGTTCCTGTGCTACGTGTATCCGAACATCGACGGCTTCCCGCTGCTGTGCGCCGTGCTCGCGCCGGTGCTCGGTCTCGGCGCGTTTCTCGCGATGCGGCCGGGACTGTCCGGCTACGGGATCGGCTTCGCGGTGTTTTTCTGCCTGCTCGCGGGGCCCGACAACGTGACTGCATACACGCCCGAGGTGCTGATCAACAACGGCCTGGCGATCGTCATCGCGATGCTCGCGTGCTCGCTCGTATTCGCGGTCGTGTTCCCGACCCACATGCCGTGGCTCACCGGCCGCATCGCGCACGACCTGCGCCGCCAGGTCACGCTGGCATGCGAAGGGGCAACGGACGGCCTCGCGCAGCGCTTCCAGTCGAGCACGCACGACCTGATGGCGCAACTGCGCACGCTGCTCGTGCGGCGCACGCGACAGCATCGCGACGCGATGCGCTGGATGCTGTCGACGCTCGAGGTCGGCCACGCGGTGATCGACCTGCGCGACGAACTGAACGCGTTCTCCGCATCGAAACCGCCGCAGACACTGCGCTGGACCGGCTCCGTCGAAGCGGTGCTGCACGAGCTGCCGCGCTTCTTCGACGATCCGACGCCCGGCCATCATGCGCGCACGCTGAAATCGGTGAATCTCGCGATCCGCGCGGCGCAGCACACGCTGCAGGCGTGGTATTCGGTGCCCGACGAGCGGCACCGCATGCAGCGGATCGTCGGCTGCCTGCACTTCATGCGCAGCGCGCTGCTGGACAAGGACGCGCCGTTCAACCGGCATCGCCATTGACGATCGGTGCGTGCGCAACGTGATCCTTGTTCCGGATGGAAATAAGCTCTACAGCCGCGGTGATTAATCTTTAAGCAGTACGAGCCTATAGTTTCCTCACTGCCAGCGAGACTGGCACTCACCCAGGAGAAACCAAAATGAAGCCGCTGCACCTCGCCCTCGTTGCCCTGTCGCTCACCGCTGCTGTTGCTCACGCACAGCCGGCACCGGCAGACGTCGCACAGCAACAGGCGAACCGCGCTGAAGCCGTCGCAACCGCCGGCCGCGTCGATCGTGCGCAATCGAAGCAGGAAGACCCGAACGCCTGTGTCGGCCCCGTCAGCTTCTGCAACATCTACTTCGGCAGCTGAGCATGACGCCGCGTCGTCACGGCCAGGCCTGCACCGCCCGCACTGCTTGCGCGGGCGAGCGGCGGCCCGGCCGATCGCCGCATCGCCGCGCCCCCTCACGCCGCTTCGATTGAAGCGGCGCATGCCGTTTCAGACGCCGCGCCCCGGCCGCCAACCCACCTCGCGCAACGCATCCAGCAAGCGCGCCTGCCCCAGCCCCTCGACTCGCGCACCGCGCGACTCGACGTCGCCGCCCGCGACGAGCGCATTCACGATCGCTTCCTCCACCGCCTCCGCCGCCGCAACGAACAGCGCGGAAATATGGTCGTTGTTGACCATCTTCACGCCGGTCGTCGGTGCCCCCTTGCTGCCGTAGTTCGCCGCCGGCAGGCCGTCGTTGCCCGTTGCAAACGCAAGGAAGATGTCGCCGCTCGAATCCTCCGTGCCGCCGCCGACGCGCGCCAGCCCGACGCTCGCACGCTGCGCAAGGCGCGTGCACTGGTGCGGCAGCAGCGGCGCGTCGGTGGCGATCGTCACGACGATCGAGCCCATCCCGGCCTCGCCTTGCGCGTCCGGCGCACGGAACGGCGAAGGCACGTGCCGCAGCACTTCGCCGACCGGGTAGCCGGCCACGCGCAGCATCTCGCGCACGCCGTAGTTCGCCTGCACGAGCGCGCCGACGGTCCAGCCGCCCGCCTCGGCCGAAAGCACGCGCGACGCGGTGCCGATGCCCCCCTTGAACTCGTGGCAGATCATCCCGGTACCGCCGCCCACGCCGCCTTCGGCGACTGGCCCCGACTGTGCGGCGGCCAGCGCGCGCTGCACGTGCGCGGCGCTCACGTGCTGCCCCCAGATGTCGTTCAGCAGCCCGTCGTAGGTTTCCATCACGACCGGCATGCACCAGTACACGCGGCCGGCCGCCGCTTCGCGCTCGTTCGCGACGAGCGCATCGCGTACCGCGCCGACGCTGTGCGTGTTCGTATAGGCGATCGGCGTGGTCAGCAGGCCGGCCTCGCGGATCCATTCGAGCCCCGTCGCGTCGCCGTTGCCGTTCAGCACGTGCACGCCCGCGAAACACGGCGAATCGTGCGCGGCGCCCGCCCGCGGCTCGATGACGGTGACGCCGGTGCGGATCGACGCGTCGCCGTTCTCGACGTTCAGCGTGCAATGTCCGACCCGCACGCCCGGAACGTCCGTGATCGCGTTGAAGCGGCCCGGTGTGCCGAGTCCGATGCGGATGCCGAGATCCCTCGTGCGCATGATGCAATTCCTCCAGTCTTTCAATGGTTCGGTGTTTCAGTGTTTCGGTGTTTCGGTGCGGCAAGCGTTCGATCCGGCGCTCAGAGCGTACGGAAGGCTTCGCTGTGGCGCGCCCAGACTGCATACATCACGAGCGCGGCGATCAGCAATCCCGCGATGATGATCAGGTCGGTCGGTTTCGTCGCCGTTGCGAGCGTCGTGTAGAGCGTATACGCGGCGCCGGCTACCGCGACGAGCGGCGTCACGGGCCACAACGGCATCCGGTAATGGTGTTCGACGTCACGGCGCACGAACCGGCTCGCGAGCGCGGCCAGGCCGACGACCAGATAGATCAGCAGCAGCAGGTCGACCGTGAACGCGGTCAGCTCGTCGAGGCTCGACACGAACACGAGCCCGGCCGACGGCACCGCGAGCGCGAGGGTGGCGAGCCAAGGCGATTCGAAGCGCGGATGGATCGTCGAGAATGCGCGGTTGCAGGTGCGCGACCAGAGCGCGTGCCGGCCGCTGCTGTACAGCAGTCGGCCCATCGTGATCACGATCGCGATGATCGCGTTGAATACCGACAGGAAAATCCCGCCGCTGACCACGCGCGACACGGCCGGATTGCTCAGCGAACGCACCACATAGCCGATCGGGTCGGCGCTCTTCGTCAGTTCCGTCAGCGACGGCGCGCCGAGCACGATCGCGGTGAGCGGAATCAGTTCGACGACGAGGATCACGAGCAGCGAGTAGATCACCGCCTTCGCGACATTGCGGTTGCCGCCGCGCAGGTCTTCCGCGAGATAGGCGGCCGAGCCGAAGCCGTTGTAGCAGAAGATCGCAGTGCCGATCGCCGGGACGATCGCGGCCAGCGTCGCCGGCACGAGCGCGTTGCCGCTCGCGACGACCGGTGCGACCAGCACGTCGGCGCCGCGATGCGGCGAACCGAAGCCGAGGCCCGCGATCAGCATCAGCACGCCGATCTCCACCACCAGGAACGCGCCCGTGATCCACGCGTTCGTCTTGATGTTCAGCATGCCGAGCAGGTAGCTGAGCAGCACGATCGTCAGCGCGACCGACTGGTTGCTGAAGTGCGTGCCGAGCGCGTTGTTCAGGTAAGGCGCGGCGCCGCTAGCGAGCACGGCCGGGATGAACACGCTGACGGACAGCACCGTGATGAAGGTCAGGTAGCCGGGCAGCGTGCCGAACACGCGCTTGGCCATCACGTACTCGCCGCCCGCGCTGCGGTGCGCGGCGCTGAGCTCCGCGTAGCAGAGCGCGAACGCCAGCGCGAGCACGCCGCCGAGCAGGAACGACAGCACGGCGCCGCTGCCGGCCTGCTGGATCGCGAATGGCGCGATCACGAAGATCGAGCTCGCGGGCGTCACGCCCGAGACGGTGATCATCACCGCATCGCGCACGCTGAGCGTCTGCGACAGCGCGCGCGGCGCGTCTTCCGTTGCAGGCGCCGCTTGCAGCGTGCCCGTCGATTCCGACATCATCGCCATTTCGTTCTCCTGTGCTTGGGCCAATCCTTTGCCACTTTTTTTTGAACGCCCATACTCGGGCCCGATTGATTGCGTGGCAGTCTAGGAAGCCAATTTCAGGACCGCTATTCCCCCTTCGTGTTACGCCCTTCCGGTGGTGGTATGGATCGTCTCTTTTCCGAAATCGCGATGCACCAGGCGCTCGGCCGCGCAATCGATCATCTCGGCCAGCCGCGTTTCTGGCGGTTCCTGGTGCTGCTGCTCAATGAAATGGTGCCGTTCGACAACGCGCTCGCGACCGCGATCGGCCCCGACGGCGTGCCGCTCGTGCTCGACGAATACGACACGGGCGGCACCGATGCCGCATCGCCCGTGCCGCTCTACCTGAACGGCGTGTATCTGCTCGACCCGTTCCTGCAGGCCGCGCACGACGGGCTCGCCGACGGCTGCTACCGGCTCGAGGAAGTCGCGCCCGACCTGTTCCGGCAGAGCGAATATTTCCTGAGCTACTTCCGCGATGCGGTCGGCGACGACGAGATCCAGATCCTCGTGCGGCCGAACGCCGACATGCTGCTGTCGCTGTCGCTCGGCGCGGGCGCGCGGTTCGACGTCGAGCCGCTCGGCAAGCTGACGGCCGCAATGCCGTGGGTGCTCGCGGCGATCCGGCAGCACTGGCGGCTGGTGGGCGACGCGGCACGCGCGGCGCCCGACGCCGATCTCGGCGCGCGGGTCGAGCAGGCGCTCGCCCGCTTCGGTGCGGGCGTGCTGACCGATCGCGAGATGTCGATCGCGCGAATGGTGCTGCGCGGCAATTCGTCGAAGGCGATTGCCGAGCGGCTCGCGATCTCACCCGAAACGGTGAAGGTGCACCGGAGGCATCTTTACGCAAAGCTCGGGATCTCGTCGCAACCTGAGCTGTTTTCGCGGTTCATCCAGGCGCTGGGGGAAGACGCGGCCGGATGACCGCGTCGATGCTGATGGATGGCAACCGGCGCGGAATCGGGCACACTCCGTCAAGCGCCACATGCCGTGTCCATCCCGCGACACCGATGCGGACGCTCCGTCGACAACAAGATTGCCCGAAAACAGGAATCCCGATTCATGTCGCTCATTCCGATCATGGGACTTGGCTGGCTGTTTCTGTGCGCGATCAGTGCCGCATCGATCGTGCTCGTACCGCCCGTGGTGCTGGTTGCCTGGTTGATGGGGAAGAACATCTGGTCGATCCTGACCCGTGGCCGGCTGCAGTTCGCGTTCCTGGCCTACCTCGGTTCCGCGCCGGTGCCGGCCGTCTTCACGTTCCTGCTGGAAATCGGCGCCACGGCTGGGAATCACGGTGGCACGGCGTCCGCCAGCGAGTATCAATGGAACCAACGGTTCTTTTTCGTGTTCGTCGCCGCGGCGGCACTGAGCGGCCTGCTGTTGCTATTGCGACCGAAAGACAGGCAAGCGGCGAACGTCGAACCGCCGCAGCCTGCGCATTAGTCGGCGCGCGATCGCCGCGCCATGTCGCCTGCCCGGTTCTCGAGCAGGCGCAGGGGCATGTGCAGCTTCCCGCTACTTCCACTTCGCACCGAGTTGCGCGAGCCCGGCGTTCCGGAGATCGTCCGGCAACATCACCACGCGGAACTCGCAGTCCGCATTCAACATCAGGAACCACGGCTCCGCGAGCGCCGGGATCTGCGACGGATCATTCACGTCGACGATCACGACGGCCCCGCGCCCGCCGCTCTGCTCGGTGAAATACACGGCCTCCGGCTTGACCGCTTCGAGTATTCGCCCGATCACGTCGCCGACGCTGCCGTCGCGCACCAGCGTGTTGAACGGCTCGTGAGGGATTCGTATGTTGAGAAGCATGCGCATGACCATCCTCCTTGGGCTCCGCCCGGCCTGGGCCCTTCAAGCATAGGTGCTGCGCGATGCCGCGCCAGTGGCGCCACGAGCATTGGCCGATTCGCATTCACATTCCGACGATTCGATGACACCGCATCGCGCGAACGCCGATCGTGAGCGACGCGTAAATCCGCCGGGAATGGCGCCGCATTCGATGCGCCGTCGAATCGGCGCCCCGCTCGCCCGGCCGCGCCGCGGGCATCACACGGTACCGCCGTCCGCAGCGGGCGCGATCGCGAGATGCAGCGGGCGCTCCGGCCGCAGCGTCACGTTCAGCACCGGCCGCGGCGGCATCATGCCGGGCGGCACCGACAATGCGTAGCGCTGCAGGATCATCGCCGCGACGACCGTCATTTCCGTCATCGCCAGATGCTGCCCGAGACACACGCGCGGCCCCGTGCCGAACGGCATGTAGGCGCCGCGCGGCGCGGCCGGCGCGTCGTCCGCAAACCGCTCGGGACGAAACGCGTCGGGCTCAGCAAACCATCGCGCATCGCGCTGCATGAGTTGCAGCGGCAGCATGAACAGCGTCCGCGCGGGAAACTGCCACGGCCCCAGCACGATCGGCCGCGATGCCCGGCGGCTGATCAGGATCGGTGCGGACGGATACAGGCGTAGCGTTTCCTCGAGCGTATGCGTCAGGTAGTGCAACGACGATCGCGTCTCGGCGGACGGCGCGCGACCGCCCAGCACGCGCGCCACCTCGTCGCGCGCGGCATCCTGCGCCGCCGGATGCGCTGCCATGCACCAGGCCCACCAGGTCAACGCCCCGGCCGTCGTCTCATGGCCCGCGAGGAACGCCGTCATGCATTCGTCGTGCACGGCCTGCAGCGGCCATCGCCGTGCGTCGTCCCGATGCAGCCGCAACAGGCGCGACAGCAGATCGTCGGGCCACGCGTGCGTCGGCAGATCGAGACGCGCATGCAGTTGCCGGTCGATCAACCCGTTCAGCACGGCCATCGCCCGCGCCTTGCCGCGCTTCCACGGCATCCAGTCCGGCGCGCTTGCCGGCCAGTAGAAATCGGCGTTGGCCGCCGCGCTCACCACGCGCACGGCTTCCTCGGCCGCACGCGCCTCGTCGCCGATCGCGTCGGAGAACATCGTGCGCATGATCACGTCCATCGCCAGCGACGTCAGCGCGCTTTCGATCGGCCAGTCCGGATCGCGCGCGGGCCACTGCGCGAGCGCATGTCCGGCCGTCGCCGCGATCGACGGCACGAACGCCTGCACCGGCTTCGGCATGAAATTCGGCTGCAACGCGTGCCGCTTGTCGCGCCACGCGTCGCCTTCGGCGATCAGCACGCTATGGCCGTGGACCTCCGCAAACACCCGGACGGCACGCTCCCAGCGCCCGAGCGCATCGTGATGCGTCACCAGGAGTTCGCGCACGAGCGCGGGATCGGTCACGACCACCGCATGCTCGGGCCACATGCGCAAGTGCACGACGTCACCGTATGCGCGCTGCCAGCCGGCCAGCGTGCCGAGCAGGTCGCGCGACATCGTGCGCAGCAGCCCCCAACCCGTCAGGCCGGCACGCGGCCCCGGCGGCCATACGCCGGGCGGGTGAAGCACGGGCGCCGAAGCCGAAGCGCCCGCATGGAATGGACATTGGGAAGTGGATCGCGTGTTCATGGGCCGGATTATCCGAATCGGCATGCGGGCGGTCTTGAACGCAAACGACATCGACACGCGTCTGGTCGATCCCTATACTCCGGCGTCATGTTCTCCGACCCGTCATCGACCTCGCCGTCGTGCCCCGATCCGCTGGCGCGCGCTCCCCGCGCGCTGAGCGACGGGCGGTCACCGCATGGACGGCTGTACCCCGCGCCGGCTGCCCTGCAGGGCGCGGTGGTCGCGATCGTGTTGCACGACACGCGCGGGTTCGCATTGAGCGACGCGCAACGGCTCTCGCATTTTCCGGCCACGCCGCTCGTGTGCGTGTCGTGGTATCGGGATCTCGACGTGGGCTTCGTCGAACCCACGGCCGACGGGCCGCGGTGGCGCCCCTTCGGTGCCGCAGCGACGCTGTCGGGCAGCCATTCGGCCCCGACCGTGGCCTGGGCGCCGACGGGCGGACGGATCGGCATGATCTGCTTCACCGCCGATGCGGCGCGGGCACTGTTCGGCATTGCGCTGGCGGACCTCCACGACCGCGTGCTCGACGCGCACGCCTGCCTCGGCGACGACTGGCATCCGCTGCTCGATGCGCTGGTGGGCGCGGAACGCGATGCCGATGCGCTGGCGGCGATCGAACGTCATCTTGCGCCTCGCTGGCAGGCGCTACGGCCTGCGACGCCGCTGTCGTCGCTCCGCAATGCGGGACGCAGTTGGGTCGAGCGCCTCGCGCTGCAGGCGCGCGAATGGCGGCATACCCACAGCCCACGCCAGGTCGAGCGGCGTATCAAGACCTACAGCGGCCGATCGCTGCGCGAATGGCAAACGCTCGTCAGGACGGAAAGCGCGTTCTTCGCGGCACGCGACCGGTTCGAAGCCGGTGCCGCGTTCAACTGGGCGACGCTCGCACTGGACGAAGGGTTCGCCGACCAGGCGCACCTGAGCCGCGAGGTCAAGCGCATCACGGGATTCTCGCCGAGCGAATTCACGCAACGCTTCATCAAGGACGAATCGTTCTGGATGTACCGGCTGTGGGTGTGACGCACGGCGTCGGCCGTGCAAATGGGTCATACATTCCAATAGTAGAATGTTAGGCATTGCCCCGACCCCCTCCACCGCCCGCATCATTCCAGGAGCCCGTAATTGAACCCGTCGTCGCCCCCAGAACGCAAAGGGGTCGCCCTTTATGCGCGGATTGCCAGCCTGCTGCGCGGACGCATCCACCAGGGCGAATGGAAGCGCGGCGACCAGTTGCCGCCGATTCCCGAGCTGTGCGCGTTCTATCAGGCGGGCACGATCACGGTGCGCCAGGCACTGGCCGAACTGAGCGCCGAAGGGCTCGTGAGCAGCGCCCGTGGCCGCGGCACGTTCGTCACGGCGGATGTCATCTCGCCGGCGGATAACCCGGCGCTGCGCGCCGCGATCAACGATCCGCTGGCGTTCGCACCCGGCCAGACCCTGCGCGTGCTGCTGCGCGACGCCGTGACCGAATTGCCCGCCGCATTGCAGACGGGCCAGCCGATGCGCGCCGCCTACATGCGGATCCGCACGCTTCATCTACACGACGGTGCGCCTTACGGCGTGATGGACAGCTACGTCGCGCGCGAAACCTACGACCGCTTTCCGAAAGGCAGCGACGCGCGGCACAAGGTCGGTTATCTCGTCCGTCAGTACAACCGGCTACCGCTCGCGAAGGCTCGCCAGGAAATCACGGCCGCCTATGCGGATCAGGAAACGGCCAACCTGCTCGCATCGGACGGCGCCGACTGCAGCATGGCCGACATGCTGATTCGCATGCGCCGCTGGTGGACCGACGGCGACGGCTGCATCATCCACGCCGGGCTCTACCTGTATCGCGCCGACCGGTTCGTGCTCGATATCACGCACGATCTCGACGGCGACGACCGCAGTGCCGACCTGATCCCGTCGCCGCGCACCGGCGTCCGGAAAACCGCACGCAAGCCGTCGGCCTGACCCGCGCACCGCGTCACGCCGACGTGTCGACGTCGTCGCACATCGCACCGTAGACCCAATGCCGCAGGTCGCGGCGGATCCGGTACGTCGTCGACGGCAGCAGCTGCGTCATGAACACGACGATCAGGTCCTCGGCCGGATCGATCCAGAACGCCGTGCTGGCGCCACCGCCCCAGAAGTAATCGCCGACGCTGCCCGGCTGCATCGTCGCGGCCAGGTCCTGCGTCACCGCGAAGCCGAGCCCGAAACCGAGCCCCGGATACACGGCCTCGCTGAACGTGGAGCGCGACATCCGGTCGAGCGTCTGGCCGCCCGGCAGATGGTTGATCGTCATCAGTTCGACGGTTTTCGGGCTCAGGATCCGGTGCCCGTCGATCGATCCGCGATTCAGCAGCATCCGGCAGAAGCGCAGGTAATCGCCGGCCGTCGACACGAGCCCGCTGCCGCCCGATGCCAGCGCCGGCGGCCGGCGAAACGCGCTGGCGGCCGGGTCGTCGTGCAGCACGAGCCCGCCATCCGCACCCGGTCGATAGCACGCGCACAGGCGCTCGGCCTGCTCGTCCGGCACGAAGAAGCCAGTGTCGGGCATGCCGATCGGGTCGAACAGCGCTTGCTTCAGGTAGTCGGCGAACGGCTGCCCGGAGATCTTCTCGACCAGATAGCCGAGCACGTGCGTCGCGACCGAATAATTCCATTCGTCGCCCGGCGAGTAGTCGAGCGGCAGCCGGGCCAGGTCCGCGATCATGCCGTCGAGGCCGCCCGGGTTGCCCGGTTCGCCGAGCGCGAGTTCGCGGTACGCGGCGTCGACGTTCGTGCGGGCCTGGAAGAAATACGACAACCCGGCCGTATGGCGCAGCAGATCCACCATCAGCATCTCGCGCGCGACCGGACGGGTCTGGAACCCGCCGAGGCTCCGTGCGCCGGCCACCGCCACGCCCAGCTCCTTCCATGCCGGGATCACGCTCGACACGGGATCGTCGAGCGCCACCAGCCCCTGCTCGACCAGCGTCATGAACGCGACGCTCGTGATCGGCTTGGTCATCGAATAGATGCGGAAAATCGCGTCGTCACGCATCGGCTTCGCCCGCTCGACGTTCATCGATCCGACGACATTCACGTGCGCCAGCTCGCCACGGCGATGGATCATCGTCACCGCCCCCGGCAGGCGCCCGGACGCTACGTACCGTTCGTTCAGCCGCGTGTCGAGCGCCTTCAGCCGCTGCGACGACAAACCCGGATGTGCCACCTTGGTCATGCCCCTGCTCCTGTTTCCACTTCGGTCTCGACACGCCGGAACCCGCGTCACTGCGCTTCCCCAAACACGGCTGCCCGACTCAAACATTCTAAAAATAGAACTATATCACTTTAAAGAATGCACGAACCATCGCGAGTCGTCGGCGACACGCGGTGCGTGCCATGCGGGCCGGTTGCCCGATTCGAGACACGCGGGCATGATGTCGCGAACCCTGGCGGCGGCCCTGCGAACCGCTCAGTGCGACGCGCCGTCAATCGCGCCGCCCGGGATCCGCTTCGCACCTGGCTGCCTCTGCCCACCTCCGTCCGCCCATGTCATTACGCGCATTCAGAACGCTGGTCGCCATCGCCCGATACCGGACGTTCGCGCGCGCCGGCGAAGCCATCGGCCTCACGCAATCGGCGGTGAGCCTGCAGATCAAGACGCTGGAAAGCGAATACAACGTGCAGTTGTTCGATCGCTCGCGCCGGCAGCCGGTACTCACCGAGGCCGGCAACATCCTGCTCGCGCAGGCCGAGCAGGTGCTCGCGATGGTCGACCGGATTCCCGATGCGCTCAGCGACGAGAAGAAGCTGGTCGGGCGCCTGCGGATCGGCGCGATCCAGACTGCGCTGTCCGGGCCGCTGCCCGACGCGCTGCTCGCGCTGCGCGATGCGCATCCGGGGCTGCGCGTGCACGTGTCGGCCGGGATGTCGGCCGAACTGGCGAACCGCGTCGCGGCCGGCGAACTCGATGCGGCCATCACGACGAGCCCGGTGCGCCCGCATCCGGCGGAACTGACGTGGACCACGCTGTACGAGGATCGCTTCTGGCTGCTCGCGCCGCCGGACCATGCGGAACGCGATGCGGTCACGCTGCTCGACACGCTGCCGTTCATCCGCTTCGATGCGCAGGCATGGGCCGGCCGCATGATCGCCGCCGAGCTGCGCCGCATCGGCGTGCGCGTGCGTGAGGAGATGGTGCTGGACAGCGCGGAAACGATCGCGCGCATGGTGGCGAGAGGGCTCGGCGCGGCAATCGTCGCGCTCCCCGATGCGACGCTTGCGCGCCTGCCGCCCGTCACGCGCTTGCCGTTCGGCCAGCCGCAGATGGGACGCGCGGTGGTCCTGCTCGAACACCAGTCGCGTCCGGCCGAACGTTTCGCGCGTGCGCT
Source organism: Burkholderia sp. Ac-20349 (assembly GCF_017104865.1). Lineage (NCBI taxonomy): Bacteria > Pseudomonadati > Pseudomonadota > Betaproteobacteria > Burkholderiales > Burkholderiaceae > Burkholderia > Burkholderia sp. Ac-20349. Next base: position 18,889 of record NZ_JAAGPM010000033.1, on the reverse strand, counting down.
CGCGGCCGAAGTCACCGCGTCATCAATGAGAATTTCTCATTGAACACCCGATAATTAACAATTATTCCTGTTGCTTGCGCGTGTTAACTTGGCGGCATCGTCACTCTTTCGATTGCGTATCGCCATGTTGCCCGCCGGATGGATTCCCGCCTCGTTCCGCCGCTTTGCGTGCCCGCCACTCGCGGCGGCCCGCACCGCCGGCACGGATCGCGTGAAGGCACGCCGATGATCGGCCCGATCCTGCTCGCGCTGGCGCCGGTCGCGCTGCTGGTCGCGTTCGGCCACGGCCTGCGGCGCACGGGCTTCATCGCCGACGCGTTCTGGCCGCAGGCCGAGCGGCTGTGCTACTACGTGCTGCTGCCCGCGCTGTTCGCGGACGGTCTCGCGAACGCGCGGCTGCAATCGCTGCCCGTTTTACCGCTCGCGGCTGCGCTGGTCGGTTCGACCGCACTCGCCGCGGCGCTTCTTCTGCTGGTCCGCCGGTTCGTGCGGGTCGACGGCGCCGGCTTCACGTCGGTATTCCAGGGCGCCGTGCGCTTCAACAACTATGTCGGCACCGCACTGGCGGCCGGCCTGTTCGGCGCACAAGGCATCGCGCTCGCGGCCGTGTGCGTCGCGGCGATCGTCCCGACCGTCAACCTGATGTGCGTGCTCGTGTTCGCGCGCTACGGCGACACGCGGCTCGGCGCGACGGCGCTTGCGCGCCAGATCCTGTCGAATCCGCTCGTCGTCGCGTGCGCGCTCGGGATCGCGATGCAGGCCGGCGGCGTTGCGTTCCCGGCGGCTGTCGAGCCGGCCGTGCGTGCGCTCGGCGTCGCGTCGATGCCGCTCGGCCTGCTGTGCGTCGGCGCGGCGCTGCGATTCGATGCTGCGCGTGCGTGGCTGCAGCCGGTGTGCGTCGCGTCGGCGTTCAAGTTCATGGCGATGCCGCTCATCACGCTCGCCGCCGGCCGGCTGTTCGGGCTCGGCGACGCGCCGCTGACGGTCGCGCTGCTGTTCCAGGCGCTGCCGACGTCGTCGGCGTCGTACATCATGGCACGCCAGCTCGGCGGCGACGCGCCGCTGATGGCCGGCATCACCGCGTTCCAGACGATCGCCGCGGCGCTCGCGATGCCCGTCGTACTGACTGCACTCGCGTCGGCGCCCGCGTTTCGCTGACGACGCCGCCGCGCCCGATCCGATCCCCCTGAATCCAGCCTGCACCGTCGCGATCGCGCGATTGGCAATCGCCGGCCGCGCGCGGTCGCTCATGCGTTGCCGCAGGCGCTCACCGAGAAACCTCGTCACATGAACGCTCCCGCCCCGCCCGCCGCCATCGCCGCCGCCCGGCCGCACGCGGCCATCTACGTGAAGCTCACGCTCGTCGCGCTGTTCTGGGGCGGGACCTTCATCGCAGGCCGGATCCTGGCCGCGACGATGTCCGCGACCTCAGCGGCCACCGGCCGCTTCGCGATCGCCGCGCTGCTGCTGGTCGTGCTGACGTGGAAGATCGAAGGCGGGCTGCCGAAGCTGAGCGGCCGCCAGATCCTGACGACCTTCGGACTCGGCGCGACCGGCATCTTCCTGTACAACGTGTGCTTTTTCGCGGCACTCGCGCGGATGCCGGCGGGGCGCACCGCGCTGTTCGTCGCGCTGAATCCCGTCGCCACCGCCGTGCTGCTGTCGATCGTCGTGCGCGGGGAACGCCTGTCGCTGTCGCGCTGGGCCGGCATCGCCGTCGCGTTGTTCGGCGCGCTGATCGTGATCAGCCGTGGCGACTTGCTGCGGGTGCTGACCGATCTCGGCAACACGTTCGGCGCGGGCGAACGCTACATGCTCTGCGCGGTGCTGAGCTGGGCCGCTTATACGGTGATTGGCCGGCGCGCGCTCGACGGGCTGTCGCCGCTGGCGGCCACGACGTATGCGGCGCTGTGGGGCCTCGCGCTGCTGATCGTCGCGCACCTGTTCGGCTCGCCCGCCAGCAGCGGCACGCCGCTGACGTGGCAGGCCGTCGCGTCGATGCTCTATCTCGGCGCGATCGGCACGGTGGTCGCGTTCGTCTGGTATTCGCAGGGGATCCGCGAACTCGGGCCGGCCCGCGCGGTCGTGTTCACCAACCTGGTGCCCGTGTTCGGCGTGCTGCTGTCGGTCGCGCTGCTCGGCGAGCCGTTGTCGCCGTCGATGCTGGCCGGCGGTGCGCTCGTGATCGCGGGCGTCGCGCTGACCAATCGGGCGAGACGCTGACGCAGGGGCATGCGCGGCGCGCTCTTCGGGGACGGATGGTGAATACCGGCGCGCAGCACGGCGGCGATCGCCGTGCCGTTGCGTGACGCCGACGCGCGGCCGATACGCCCCCGATGTTCTCGCAGCCCCGCCAAAAACCGCCTATCGTGAATGGAGCGCTCCGTTCGCCGCCATTCGACCCTGCGTCGCTCGCACCGGCGGCAACGGCACCGCGTTCCGGCACCATTCATCGCGATCCTGGCGCACGCTCGCCCGTGCCCGATCGCGGCCGCCCACCGGATTACAGGAGGCCCTCATGAAAGCCGCGCTGCTCGTCAGCTCCGCCCTGCTCGCCATTGCATCCGCTTCGGCGTTGGCCCAAGGCTCGATCACGAAAGTCGAAAACGGCTCGCTCGTCGCCGCAAACGGGATGACCGTCTACGCATTCGACCACGACAAGCCCAACGCCGGCACCAGCGCCTGCACGGGCCAATGCGAATCCTTCTGGCCGCCCTACAAGGCCAGCGCGACCGACGTCCCGGTCGGCCCCTACACGATCATCAAGCGTGATGACGGCAGCCCGCAATGGGCGTACAAGGGCAAGCCGCTGTACTTCTTCTCGAAGGACATGAAACAGGGCGACCGCAACGGCGACAACTTCAAGAACATGTGGCACGTGGTGGCGCCGTAAGCATTCTGCTGCCTTCCGCCCCATCCGTGCAGACATGAAAAAGCCCGCTCCGATCGTCGATCGGAGCGGGCCTTCGCCCGTCATGCCGGCTGCATGCAGCCGGCATGCGCGTCAGCGGTTCGACGGGAAGCTGAACACCGTCCCTTCGCGCACGCCGGCCGACGGCCAGCGCTGCGTGATCGTCTTGCGCTTCGTGTAGAAACGCACGGCGTCCGGGCCGTACGCATGCAGGTCGCCGAACAGCGAGCGCTTCCAGCCGCCGAACGAGTGGTACGCAACCGGCACCGGCAGCGGCACGTTGATGCCGACCATGCCGATCTGGATGTTGTCGCCGAAGTAGCGCGCGGCCTCGCCGTCGCGCGTGAACAGGCACGTGCCGTTGCCGTACTCGTGCGCGTCGATCAGCGCCATCGCCTCGTCGAGCGACTTCAGCCGGATCACGCCGAGCACGGGCCCGAAAATCTCGTGCTGGTAGATCGGCATGCCGGGCTTCACGTTGTCGAACAGGCACGGGCCGAGGTAATAGCCGCCGTCGTGGCCGTCGACCTTCACGCTGCGGCCGTCGACGACGAGCGTCGCGCCCGCTTCGACACCCGCTTCGACGAAGCCCGTCACCTTCTCGAAATGCTGCTGCGTGACGAGCGGGCCCATGTCGACGCCCGCGCCGTTGCCCGGGCCGACCTTCATCTTCTCGATCTCGGCCTTCAGGCCCGCGACGACCTTGTCGCCCGTCTCGTCGCCGATCGCGACGACCAGCGGAATCGCCATGCAGCGCTCGCCGCACGAGCCGTACGCGGCGCCCATCAGCGCGTTCACCGCGTTGCCGATGTCGGCGTCCGGCATCACGACCGCGAAGTTCTTCGCGCCGCCGAGCGCCTGCACGCGCTTGCCGTGCGCGCAGCCGGTCGAGTAGATGTATTCCGCGATCGGCGTCGAGCCGACGAAGCTCACCGCCTTCACGCGCGGGTCGGTCAGCAGCGTGTCGACCGCTTCCTTGTCGCCGTTCACGACGTTCAGCACGCCCGGCGGCAGGCCGGCTTCGAGCGCGAGCTCGGCCATGCGCAAAGTAGACGACGGCGTGCGCTCGGACGGTTTCAGCACGAAGGTGTTACCGCATGCGACGGCCATCGGCCACATCCACAGCGGCACCATCACCGGGAAGTTGAACGGCGTGATGCCGGCCGCGACGCCGAGCGCCTGGAACTCGCTCCACGAATCGATCGCGGGGCCGACGTTCTTGCTGTGCTCGCCCTTCAACAGCTCGGGTACGTAGGTTGCGTATTCGACGTTCTCGATCCCGCGCTGCAGTTCGCCCATCGCATCGGCGAGCACCTTGCCGTGCTCGGCCGTGATCAGCGCGCACAGTTCTTCCGCGTGCTCCTCGAGCAGCGTCTTGAAGCGGCTCATCACGCGGGCGCGCTTCAGCGGCGGCGTGTTGCGCCAGGCCGGGAACGCGGCCTGCGCGGACGCGATCGCGGCTTCGACGGTCAGCTTGTCGGCGAGCGCGACGCTCTTGTGCGATTCGCCGGTGGCCGGGTCGAACACCGGCTGGATACGGCTGCCGCCGTCGACGCGCTTGCCGTCGATCAGGTGGCCGACGGTGGAGGTCACATTGCTGTCGTGTTTCATCGTTCAGGCTCGTTCGTGAATTCGGTTATCGCTCCGGGCAAGCCGCGGCTCAGTCCACTTCGTTCAGCGCATCGGACAGCGCGTTGATCAGGTTGTCGATCTCGCGCTTCTCCGAGATGAACGGGGGCGCCAGCTGGATCGTGTCGCCGCCGTAGCGCACGTAGAAACCCTTCGCCCAGCAGCGCATCGCGATCTCGTACGGGCGCCGTGCCGGCTCGCCCGGCAGCGCCGCGATCGTCAGGCCGGCAGCCAGCCCGTAGTTGCGGATGTCGGCGATGTGGCGCTGGCCCTTCAGCCCGTGCACCGCAGCCTCGAAATGCGGCGCGAGATCGCGCACGCGGGCCACCGCGTCTTCCTTCACCAGCAGGTCGAGCGCCGCGACACCGGCCGCGCATGCCACCGGATGCGCCGAATACGTATAGCCGTGCGGGAACTCGAGCATGTACTCGGGGCCGCCTGCGGCCATGAACGTGTCGTAGATTTCCTTCGTCGCGATCACGCCGCCGAGCGGCTGCACGCCGTTCGTCACCTGCTTCGCGAAGTTCATGATGTCCGGCACCACGCCGAACGCGTCGGCGCCCGTCATCGCGCCGGCACGGCCGAAGCCCGTGATGACTTCGTCGAAAATCAGCAGGATGTCGTGCGCGGTACAGATGTCGCGCAGGCGCTTCAGATAGCCCTTCGGCGGCACGACCACGCCCGCCGAACCGGAGAACGGCTCGACGATCACGGCCGCGATGTTCGACGCGTCGTGCAGCGCGATCAGCTCGAGCAGGCGGTCGGCCAGCTCGGCGCCGTGCTCGGGCATCCCGCGCGAGAACTTGTTTTCGGCAAGTTGCGTGTGCGGCAGGAAGTCGGCGTCGAGGCCCTGGCCGAACAGCTTGCGGTTCGGCCCGATCCCGCCGACCGAGATACCGCCGAAGTTCACGCCGTGATAGCCCTTCTCGCGGCCGATCAGGCGCGTCTTCGTGCCTTTGCCCTTCGCGCGCCAGTAAGCGCGGGCCAGCTTCAGCGAGGTATCGGCCGCTTCCGAGCCCGACCCCGTGAAGAACACGTAGTCGAGGCCGGCCGGCGTCAGGTCCTTGAGCTTGTTGGCGAGCTCGAACGATTTCGGATGACCGAACTGAAACGCGGGCGCGTAGTCGAGCTGCGCGACCTGGCGGCTCACGGCTTCGACGATTTCCGTGCGGCCGTGACCGAGGCCCGTGCACCAGAGGCCCGACAGGCCGTCGAAGATCTTGCGGCCTTCGCCGTCCGTGTAATACGCGCCCTTGCCCGACACGATCATGCGCGGATCGGCCTTGAACTGGCGGTTGGCCGTGAACGGCATCCAGTGCGCGTCGAGCCAGGCGGCGTCGGTACGGAGGTTGGTGTCGTCCTGCTGGGCGGTGGTGATGTCGGTCATGTCGGTCGGCGCTTGGCGCCCCTCCTCCTTGTGATGATGTTGCACATTGTCGGGACGCCAATTAGTCTTTTGAATATCGCAATATCAATGTTCACTTGCTCAACTATGCAAGCAAAGAAACCGAAGAGCCGCGCGCTGCTCGGGCAGCTCAGCGACATGGATCTCCGCCTGCTGCGGGTCTTCAAGGGCGTCGTGCAGTGCGGCGGGATGGCGGCGGCCGAGCTGGAACTGAATATCGGCATCTCGACGATCAGCCGGCACGTGAAGGATCTGGAAACGCGCCTCGGCCTCGTGCTGTGCCGGCGCGGCCGCGCGGGCTTCACGCTGACGCCCGAGGGCCAGACGGTGTACGAGGAAACGCTGCGGCTGCTCGCGTCGATGGAGGCATTTCGCAGCCGGATCGACGGCATTCACGACAAGATGGGCGGCGAACTGCACATCGCCGTGTTCGACAAGACGGCCACCAACGCGAACGCGCGGCTTGGCGACGCGATCCGCCAGTTCGCCGACGAAGCGCCCGACGTCGCGCTGAACCTGCATGTCGCGTCGATCAACGAGGTCGAGCGCGGGATCATCGACGGCAGCTATCAGGTCGGGATCATTCCCGCACACCGCAACTCGGGCAGCCTCGTGTATTCGGAGCTGTTCGACGAACGGATGCTGCTCTATTGCGGCCGCCAGCACCCGCTCTTCGATGCGCCGCACGGCAAGCTCACGTGGACGACGATCCGCAATCATGCGTTCGCGGGCCTCGGCTTCCATTCGCCGAACATGGAGCTGAGTCACCGCGCGAAGCTCACGCGCAGCGCGACCGCGTCGGATCAGGAGTCGATCGCGACGCTGATCCTGTCCGGCCGCTATCTCGGCTTCCTGCCCGACCATTACGCGGAAAGCTTCGAAAACAAGGGGTTGATGCAGCCGATCGCGCCGCACCGGTTCAATTACCGGTGCCGGTTCGTGAGCCTGCTGCGGCGCTCGCCGCGGCCATCGCGGGCCGCGCTGCTGTTTCAGTCGTGTCTGGAAGCCGCGCATGCGGCGGCAAGGCCGGTGGCGTAACGACCGTCGCGGCTGAGTGGCTGAGTGGCTGAGTGCTTGGCTTGGGTGCTTGGGTGCTTGTGCAGCCTGCGCCGGTTTCACTGCCGGTCAGCTGCCGTCATTCGTCCCCGGCTGTGCACGCATGCGCGCCATGGAATGCGTCGCGACAAGCGCCGCGGCAAAACCGGACATCGCGCCGACACCAAGCGCCCAGCGCGGGCCGAGATGATTCGCGACCCAGCCCGCCACCGGCGCACCGATCGGCGTGCCGCCGAGCGCCACCGCGAGACGCAGCGCCATCACGCGGCCGCGCATCGCCGGCTCGGTCGACAGTTGCACCAGGCTGTTGGTCGAGTTCATGAAGGTGATCGCGGCGATCCCGGTCAGCACGAGCGCGGCGCCGAACAGCCAGTAGCCCGGCGCCAGCGCGGCCAGCGTACAGCCGAGCCCGAACAGCGCCGCGCCGATCCACAGATGCCGGAAGCGCGGCCGGTCGCGGCGCGCCGCGAGCAACGCGCCGGTAATCGTGCCGACGGCCATCATCGACGACAGCACGCCGAAGCCGCGCGCATCGACGTGAAACACGCTGGCCGCCATCGTCGAGATGAACAGCTGGAAATTGAGCCCGAACGTGCCGATCAGGAACAGCATCACGAGGATCGCTTTCAGGTCCGGGCGCTGCCACACGTAACGGAACCCGTCGAGCAGGCTCCCGCGCTTGCGGTCGGCCCGCGCGTGCGCGCGCAGCTCGTCGGCACGCAGCATCGACAGCGACGCCAGCACCGCGACGAAGCTGAGCCCGTTGAGCAGGAACGCCCAGCCGGTGCCGACCGACGCGATGATGAAGCCGGCCGCCGCCGGCCCGATCATCCGCGCCGCGTTGAACGACGTCGAGTTCAGCGCGACGGCATTCGCCAGCTCCCGGTCGGCGACCAGCTCCGCGACGAAAGTCTGCCGCACCGGCGCATCGAACGCCGACGCGCAGCCGAACAGGAACGCGAACAGATACACGTGCCACAACTGTGCGACGCCGGTCACCGTCAGCAGCCCCAGCGCGAGCGCGAGCCCGCCCATCAGCGCCTGCGTCGCCATCAGCAGCTTGCGCTGGTCGAAGCGGTCGGCCGCGTAACCTGTCCACGGCAGCAGCAGAAGCTGCGGACCGAACTGCAGCGACATCACGATGCCGACGGCCGACGCGTCGTGATGCGTGAGCTGCGTGAGCACGAGCCAGTCCTGTGCGGTGCGCTGGATCCACGTGCCGATGTTCGACACCAGCGAGCCGATCGCCCACACGCGATAGTTGAAGCTGCGAAGCGAGCGGAATACGCCCGCGGCCGGCACGCTCATGGCCGCTCCCGGTCGGGCTCGTTGCCGCCGTGCAGCTCGCCGAAGTGCCGCGCGAGGAACAGGCCGAGCAGGAGGATGCCAAGACCGAACGCCGCCGCGTCGGCGGTCACCCGGAGGTCGAAATCGCCGACCCGGCACACCAGTACATAAGCCACCACGAGGTTCGCGACGCCCCACACGACATTCACGGTGGACGACGACAACCCGCGCCCGGGCGGATTCGCGAACGGGGTCTGGAACGGCTCACCGCGCAAGCCGCTGACGAGATGCGGCACGACGTTCGCGAGAAACGCACCGCCGAAGAAATACGACACGAGATGCGGGAGGTTCATTTGCAGGTGTCCTTTCGGCAAACAGGTCGAAGCGGATTACGGACGTACCGGCGCCTGGAATTCGGCGAGCCGCTGCAGCAGCTTCACGGCCGACGCGAGCTCCGCCTGCTCCGCCTCCGACAGTTGCGCGTGCAGCGCGCGGAACAGCCAGTCGTCCTTGGCCGCGCGGTTGGCCTGCAGCACCTTGCGGAAACCGGGCGTGAGCGCGATCAGCGTCTGCCGGCCGTCGGAGGGATCGGGCGCGCCGCTGACGGCGCCCAGCGTCTCGAGCGTCGCGACCGTCACGCGCATCGACTGCGGGCGCACGCTTTCGGCGCGCGCGAGCGCCGACACGGTCGCGGGGCCGTCGCGGTCGAGCCGCAACAGCACCGACTTCTGCGATGACGTGAGGTCGTTCGGGTGGATCTGCTCCCGCATCCGCCGCATCAGCTTGCCGACCGAGATGCGGAGTTCGCCGGCGAGACCGGCCAGTGGGAGCGCGTCGGAGGATGGCGATGGCGTGTTCATGAATTCAAGATAGCAGATATACAGGAAAACTGTACAGTTTAGCTGCACATTTCAGGCTGTAAGGATCGCCTCCTCGCCGGTGCTCGAGTCGATGCGCAACGTCCGGTTCGGCTGCGCAACCCGGCTCTGCGATAATGCGGGCTCCCCATTTCCGCACGCCTCCCGCCATGACGCAGCCGTCCGCCCCGCTCTCCACCGACCTGCCGCCGATCTCGTGCCTGCCCGGCGACGCGCTGCCGTGGCTGCCGATGAGCGCCGACCTGCCGGGGCTGGCGATCAAGTACCTGCACATCAATGCGGCCGAGGACACGCTGACCGCGCTGCTGAAGATGCCGGCCGGCGGCACGCTGCCGCGCCACCGTCACGACGGCGAGGTGTTCGTCCATACGTTGCAGGGGGCGTGGCGCTACCGCGAATACGACTGGGTGGCGCACGCCGGCTCGACGGTGCTCGAACCGGCCGGCTCGGTGCATACGCCGGAAACGCTCGGCGCACCGGGTGAGGACGTGATCACGCTCAACGTGATGCGCGGCGATCTCGTGCTGCTCGACGACGACGGCCGCGAGACCGCGCGCGAAAACTGCCGCGTCGCGCTGCTGCGCCAGCGCAAGCATGCGCGCACGGCGCCGGACGACGCCGCGCCGTTCGTCACGCGTTGAATGCCGGGCGATAGCGGAAATCGGACGGGCCGCCCATCACCGTAACCGTCGATACAACGGGACGAACCGACTGAGGCCGGTGACCGTTCAGCCCGTGTCCCGCTCGTCCGCCCGCGCTTCGCGCCGCATCGCCTGCGGCGGCACGCCGAACCCGCGCATGAACGCGTCGCGCATGTGCCGGCGGTCGCGAAAACCGTTTTCCTTCGCAATCACGTCGAGCGAATGGCGGCTCTGCTCGATCATCAGCCGCGCCGATTCCAGCCGCAGCCGCTCGATCGCCTTCGCGGGCGACTGCCCCGTTTCGAGCGTGAACACGCGGCTGAACTGGCGCGGGCTCAGGTGGACGGCTTCGGCAAGATCCTCGACGGTCAGCGCACGGCCGAGATGCTGCCGCGCGTAGTTCAGCGCATTCTGGATCCGGTCGGATTTCGGCGCGAGATCCAGCATTTCCGAATGCTGCGACTGGCCGCCGGCCCGCCGCTGGTGCATCACGAGCTTGTGCGCGACCGATCGGGCCGCATCGGCGCCCAGATCCTTTTCCACCATTGCGAGCGCAAGGTCGAGGCCGGCCGTCATCCCGGCCGAGGTCCAGATCGGCCCGTCGACGATGTAGATCCGGTCTTCCTCGACACGTATCTCCGGGTAGCTTCGTTGCATGTCGCGACCGAACGCCCAGTGCGTCGTCGCGCGGCGTTGCGCGAGGAGCCCGGCCTCGGCCAGCACGAACGCGCCCGTACAGATGCCGGCGATCCGCCGCGCGCGTGCGTTCGCGCGGCGCAGGAACGCGACGACGCCGGCCGGCGCGGGCGAAGCGAGCGGATCGTTGACGCCCGCGACGATCCACGTATCGACGGCGATCCGCCCGCGCAGCGCGCGCGTGGCGACCGGCAGCCCGAGCGACGAGCGCACGTCGCCACCGTCGACCGAATAGCTGTCCATCACGTAGAACGGCTCGCTCATGCCCATGTTCGCGTACTCGAACACCGACTGCGCGGCGAGCGCCATGATCTGGAAGCCGTCGCTGATCAGAAAGCCGATGCGGTGCATGCGCGTTCTCCCGTTCCATCCCGGGCGCGCGGGTCCGCCCGATGTCCTGAATCATACCCATCTACGTCATTTGTGTCGCAACGATTCGAGACCAGAATGGCTTCACGCCATCCGGCCATTTCCCTCGAAACGGAGCACATCATGACGCAAGCACATCGCGGTACCGCCCTCATCACCGGCGCCTCGTCGGGTATCGGCGCCCTCTACGCCGACCGCCTCGCACGCCGCGGTTACGACCTGATCCTGGTGGCGCGCAACCGCAACCGGCTGGTCGCCCTCGCCGACCGCATCACGAACGACACGCACCGCAGCGTCGAGATCGTCGACGCCGACCTCAACGACCGCACCGCACTCGCCGCCGTCGAGGCGAAGCTGAAACAGGACGCGAGCATCACGCTGCTCGTGAACAACGCCGGCATCGGCACGCACGCGCCGCTGCTCGACAGCGACGTCGACGCGATGACGCGGATGATCGACCTGAACGTGACCGCGCTCACGCGCCTCACCTATGCGGCCGTGCCCGGTTTCGTCGCACGCGGCCGCGGTGCGGTGATCAACATTTCGTCGATCGTCGCGATCTCGCCGGAAACGCTGAACGGCGTGTACGGCGGCAGCAAGGCGTTCGTGCTCGCGTTCAGCCAGTCGCTGCATCACGAGCTCGCCGGCAAGGGCGTGCAGGTGCAGGCCGTGCTGCCCGGCGCGACCGCGACCGATTTCTGGCAGACGGGCGGGCTGCCGCTCGAGCACCTGCCGAAGGAAATCGTGATGCCGGCGCCCGACATGGTCGACGCGGCGCTGGTCGGCTTCGATCGCGGCGAACTCGTGACGATCCCGTCGCTGCACGCGGGTGACGAATGGGAAGCGTACGAAGCCGCGCGCCGCACGATGGCGCCGCACCTGTCGACGGATACGCCCGCGCCGCGCTACGCGACGGGCCGCTGAACGCGGGACATCCCGTACCCGCAGGTCGAAAGCAACGCGCGCGTCGCCCCCGGGACCGGCTGCGGAACGCGGTGACGCGCGGTGAATCGCGCGCCGTCATCCAGGGTTCGGCAGCAGGTTTCCGGGCGGGCGCCGCTCGCGGGATTCGTCTGCGGGAACACGCGCCGGACGCTTTCCCGACCGGCGCATTGACATGCACCGACCGCCGATTTCTGGCCGCTTGCCACGCATTCCGCGCAACAGTAAGCTCTGCGATTACAGTCCCCCAAGCAGCCTCGTTCGACCGGCATTCGTCCGATCACGAGCGCAATCGTCCGTTGCGGAATTCGACCATGCGGTTCCGGATGTTCGTCACCGAGACCGGCGATGCGCCGGCCTCCGCGCGCGGCGCGGCCGACCGTCAGCCAGCGCTTCCGCCCCTGCCCGAACTGGACACCGTCTGCCGTGTCGCGCGTGCGCATTGCGGCGCCGCCGGGGCATTCATTGCGCGCGCCGAAGCCGATGCGCAACGCGTGCTGGCCGCCGACGGCGCACTGCCCGATCCGCTTCCCGATCGATTTCCCGCCGAATGCCTGCTGCCCCAAGCCGAGCCGGATCCGACGGACGATGCCCGCTTCGCGCTGCCCGGTGCGAACCGCACCGGGCAAGACGACGACCACCCGCGTCATGCACTGCGGATCGTCGCGGCCTGCGAACTGACGGCGCCCGATGGCGCGAACCTCGGCACGCTGTGCGTCGTCGACGATACGTGCCTGACGCTCGACGCCCCCCGATATGCGGTGCTGCGCGACCTCGCCACGCTCGCCGCAAGCGCGCTTGCCCGCGCGATCGAAGCAAGCGCGTTACGCGAGCGGCTCGGCATTGTCGAGGAACACAGTACGCTGACCACGCTCGCGCTGACCGAAAGCGGCACCGGCGTATGGGATCGCAACGTGGCAACCGGCGAGATCCATTACTCGCCGGCCTGGAAGGCGATGCTCGGCTACGCGCCGCACGAACTCAGCACCCGGATCGAGGATGCGTACGAGCGACTGCATCCGGACGACATCGACGACGTGAAGGCCGCGATGCTCGCGCACTTCGAAGGCCGCACCGACTACTACGCGGTCGAGCACCGCATCCGCTGCAAGGACGGTTCGTACAAATGGATCTGCAGCCGCGGCAAGGTGATCGCCCGCGACGGCAACGACCGCGCGCTCCGGATGGTCGGGACGACTACGGACATCACCGCGCTGCGTGAGCTCGCCGCGCGGTTGCGCGACTCGGCCGCGCTCGTCACGGATCTCACCGACCAGGTGCCCGGGCTCGTGTTCCAGCTGCGGCAGGCGGCCGACGGGCGCCGCTTCTTTTCCTACGCGAGCGCGGGGGTCGGCGACATCTACGAACTGACGCCGGAGCAGATCGCCCGCAGCGCGGAGGCCGTCGAGACGCGGATCCATCCGGCCGACCTGCTCGCCTATCGGCAGTCGCTGCACGACTCGTCGGTGCGACTGACGCCGTGGCGCCTCGAATATCGCGTGCTGCTGCCCGGCCAGGGCCTGCGCTGGCGCGAAGGCGATGCGCGCCCGCTGCGCACGGCCGACGGCGGCACCGTGTGGCACGGCTTCATCACCGACGCGACCGACCGCAAGCACATCGAGGCCGAACTGCACCGGATGGCGACGACCGACCACCTGACGCAACTGTCGAACCGCCACGCCTTCATGCGGCAAAGCGAAGCCGCGCTGCGCACCGTGCGCACGACCGGCCTGGCCGCCGCGGTGCTGATGCTCGATCTCGATCACTTCAAGGCGCTGAACGACCGCTGGGGCCACCCGGTCGGCGATCGCGCGCTCCGGCATTTCGCGCGGCTGCTGCTCGCGGAAACCGGGCCGGACGGCATCGTCGGCCGGGTCGGCGGCGAGGAATTCGCGATCGTGCTGCCGGGGTCGGATCTCGACAAGGCACTGGCCTTCGCGCAGCGCGTGCAGCAACGCACGATGCAGGCGCAGCTGATGCACGAGGATCAGCAGGTCACGCTGACCGTCAGCATCGGCATCGACGCGATGCGGACGTCGGACTTCGGCGCGTACCAGCCGCTGTCGCGCGCCGACAAGGCGCTCTATCTCGCGAAGGAGCGCGGCCGCAACCGGATCGAGGTGTATCGGGCGTAGCCGGCGCGATGATCGCGGCGATTGCGTGCCTGACGATCGACCGGCAGGCGCGCAGTGGCCTGATTTACGGGGCGCGGGTGCTGCCCGGGCTGTTCCTGCCCCTCCGCTGAATCCGCCCCGCAGCCGCCGGCGTCACGCCGAATCCGCCCGCGGCGCCGCCCGCACGCCCAACAGCATCGCAACCGCGCACGCGGCCAGCAACGCCGCGATCATCAGCATCGCCGGATCCATGCTGCCCGTTCTCGTGCGGATCAGCCCGACGAGCCACGGCGTGATCATGCCGCTCGACACGCCGATGCTGCTGATCAGCGCGATCCCGCCCGCCGCGCCCGCGCCGGAGAAATACGCGGACGGCACGGCCCAGAACACCGGATGCGCGGCAAAGATCAGCATCGCCGCGACCGACAGCAGCGCCATCATCGCGACGATGCTCGGCAGGTGCAGCGTCAGCAGCACGAGCGCCAGCGCGCCGCCGAACGCACATGCGGCGAAGTGCCAGCGCCGTTCGCGCTTGCGATCGGAGCGCCGCGCGATCGCGATCAGGCCGGCCGCGCCGATCGCGTTCGGCACGACCGACAACAGGCTGATCTGCACGACATCGTGGATGCCGAATTCGCGAATCATCAGCGGCATCCAGAACAGCAGCATCAGGAGCGCGGTGGTCAGCGAGAAATAGATGAACGCGAACAGGTACGTGCGCGGTTCGGCCAGCACCTGCCGCAGCGAATGCGGTGCCGGCGACTCGGCACCGGCGCGGTCGGCGGCCAGGTCGGCCGCGAGCCGTTGCCGATCGGCGTCGGACAGCCAGCTCGCCTGCTCCGGACGATCGCACAGCCAGAACCACGCGACCACGCCGAGCAGGATCGCGGGCGCGCCCTCGATCGCGAACATCCATTGCCAGCCATGCAGTCCGAGCACGCCCGACATCCCGCGCATCAGCCAGCCCGACAGCAGCCCGCCGACCATCCCGGCCACCGCGACGCCCGCGTAGAAGATCGACAGCACCGACGCGCGCCGCCGCGCCGGATACCAGTACGTCAGGTAGAACACCACGCCCGGAAAGAACCCGGCTTCGAACAGCCCGAGCAGGAAGCGCAGCACGTAGAAATGCTTCGCGCTGTCGACGGTGATCATCGCGACCGACACGGCGCCCCACAGGAACATGATCCGCGCGAACGTGCGGCGCGCCCCGAAGCGGCGCAGCAATGCGTTGCTCGGCACCTCGAACAGCACGTAACCGACGAAGAACAGCACCGCGCCGAGGCTGTACATCGCGTCGGTCAGGCCAAGGTCCTGCCGCATCTGCAACTGCGCGAAGCCGATGTTGCTGCGATCGAGGATCGACACGATGTAGCAGATGAACAGGAACGGCACGATTCGCGCGCCGATCCGCCGGTACAGCGCATCGTCGTCGGTTGCAGCAACGCCGGACGCGACGGCACGCGCGGCGTCCGCTTGAAAGGGGGCAGACATCGATCGTCTCCTCGATGGATTCGGGTACGGGGCGGACAGGTGACGCCGGTCGCCGCCGCCCGCGCGCAGCGACCGGCCGTTGCCCGCTCAGTCGCGCGGCGCGCCTTCGCCTTTCACGCCGAGCATCAGCGCGGCCCCGCTCGCCACCAGCAGCGCGGCCAGCAGATACACGGCGAGATCCATGCTGCCGGTCTTCGTGCGGATCATCCCGATCACCCACGGGCTGACGATGCCGCTCGTGATCCCGATGCTGCTGATCAGCGCGATTCCGGCCGCGGCCGCATTGCCCGACAGGTAGCGGGTCGGCACGGCCCAGAAGATCGGCAGCGCGGCAAAGATCAGCGTCGCCGCGATCGACAGGCACGCGAGCATCGCCGCGAAGCTGTGCAGGTGCAGCGTCAGCGCCGCGAGTGCAAGCCCGCCGCCGATCGTGCAGCACGCGAAGTGCTTGCGGCGCTCGCCGGTGCGATCCGAGCGGCGCGCGATCAGGATCAGCCCCACCGCGCCGACCGCGTTCGGCACGACCGTGTACAGGCTCACGGCGACGACGTCGGTCACGCCGAAGTCGCGGATCATCAGCGGCATCCAGAAGTTGAGCGTCAGCGACGCGCAGGTCAGCGAGAAATAGATGAACGCGAACAGATAGACGCGCGGGTTCGTCAACGCGGCCGCGAGGCTGCGCCGGCCGTGCGCGTCATGTGCGGCGCCGCGCCCTTCCGCGCACAGCGCGACGACACGCGCCTTTTCGTCGGACGTGAGCCAGGCAGCGTCCTGCGGCCGGTCGACGAGCTTCGTGAACGCGGCGAACGCGAGCAGGATCGCCGGCGCGCCTTCGATCGCGAACATCCACTGCCAGCCGTGCAGCCCGAGCACGCCGCTCATGTCGCGCATGATCCAGCCCGACATCAGGCCGCCGAGCACGCCGGCCACCGCGACGCCCGCGAAGAACACCGAGATCGCGGCCGCACGCCGGTTCGCGGGAAACCAGTAGGTCAGGTACAGCACGATGCCGGGAAAGAAGCCCGCTTCGAACACGCCGAGCAGGAACCGCAGCACATAGAAATGCGACGGCTGCGACACGAACATCATCCCGGTCGACGCGATGCCCCACAGCAGCATGATCCGCGTGAAGGTGCGGCGCGCGCCGAAACGCGCGAGCAGCAGGTTGCTCGGCACTTCGCAGAACACGTAGCCGACGTAGAACACCGCGGCGCCGAGGCCGTACATCGCGTCGCTGAAGCCGAGATCGTGCTTCATCTGCAACTGCGCGAAGCCGATGTTGATGCGGTCGAGGAACGAGACGACGTAGCAGAGGAACAGAAACGGCACGATCCGCCATGCGATCTTGCGGAACAGCAGCGCGTCGTCTGAGGCGACAGACGTGGAAGCCGAAGCACTCGCGTGCACGAGCGTCGCTTCGGCGGGAAGCGATTGGGGCATGTCTCTCTCCAAACCGGCTGCGCGATTCGAGCGCGCAGCCGTCTCCCAGGGCGTACGTGCGCCCTGCTTTCTTGTGAGATCAGATACGGCAGACGGCAAGTCGGCGAAAAGCCGCGGCCGGTCGCCGCTTCAGAAACAAGGCGGAGCGCCCTGTCGGGTGCCCCGCCTGTGCAAGCCGCTCAGTCTTGCAGCGCGGCCCACATTTCCTTGTCGCGCTGCGCGGTCCAGATGCGCGGATGCGTGATGCCGCTCGCTTCGTCGAACGCACGCGACACATCGAACGGCAGGCAATGCTCGTAGATGAACACGTGGCCGAACTTCGGATCCATCGCTTCGCGCGTGAGCGCCATCGATGCCTTCAGGTCGAGCTTCTGCTCGACGGCCTTGCGGCCCTGTGCGAGCAGCGTCGTCACGAAATCCTTCGTGTAGTCGAGGCCCTTGTTCACTTCGGCCGGGTTCAGCAGCGCGGGGCCGCGGCCCGGCACGAGCTTCTCCGCGCCGAGCGCGCGCAGCGCTTCGAGCGTGGCCGGCCACTGTTCGAGCTGCGCGTCGCCGCAGTAGCACGCGGCGTCGTATTCGACGAGGTCGCCCGAGAACAGCACCTTCTGCGACGGAATCCAGACGATCGTGTCGCCCTTCGTGTGGCCCGACCCGACGTGCATGATCTTCACTTCGAGCTTGCCGAGGAACAGCGTGATCTCGCGCTCGAACACGAGCGTCGGCCAGGTCAGGCCGGGCACCGTCTCGACACCCGCGAACAGGCGCGGGAAGCGTTCGATCTCCGACTTCATGTCGGCCTCGCCGCGCTCGACGATCATCTCGTACGTGCCACGGCTCGCGATCACGTGCTGCGCGCCTTCGTCGAAATACGCGGATGCGCCGAGCACGCGCACCGCGTGGTAGTGCGACAGCACCACGTGCTTGATCGGCTTGTCGGTCACGCTGCGGATCTTCGCGATCAGGTCCTGTGCCATCGCGGGCGTCGCGGTCGTGTCGACGATCAGCACGCTGTCGTCGCCGATGATCACGCCCGAGTTCGGGTCGCCTTCGGCGGTGTACGCGTACGCGTTCTCGGACAGCTTCGTCCAGGTGACTTTCTTCTCTTCCAGATCGGCTTGGGAGGCGAATGCTTTGGCCATGTTGCGTTCCGTGGCTGCGAGCCATGTGTTGAGGGGAGTGAGCGGATCTTCGGCCCGCATCGAATATTTGTCAATGACAAAGTCGCTTGCTATTGTCTAATACGGGTAAACCTGCGGGCTGGCGCGATAAATGGCGTCGGATACCATGCGGGGTTTCGTCAACGGAAGAATCATCGCGTGCAGAACCACGAAGTCAGCGCAGACGACGCGCCGCCCAAGGCGCAGCGCGGGATCCAGAGTGTCGAGGTCGGCGGCCGGCTGCTCGACGCACTCGCGCGCCGTCGCAAGCCGCTGGGCCTGTCCGAGCTGGCCGCGGCGGCCGACCTGTCGACCGCGCAGGCGCACACCTATCTCGTGAGCCTGACGCGGCTCGCGCTCGTGAAGCGTGACGCGATCACCGGCAACTACGAGCCGGGCCCGTTGTCGCTGCGGCTCGGGCTGATGTCGATCGAGCGCCAGCCGGCCTATCGCGCGGCGCTGCCGCACGCGGCACGGCTCGCGGAAGCGGTCGGCCTGAGCGTCGCGCTGTCGGTGCCGGGCGCACTCGGGCCGACGATCGTGCGCATCGAGCACGGCGGCTATCCGCTGCACGTGAACCTGCACGTCGGCTCGGTGATGTCGCTCGACACGACCGCCACCGGCCGCGTGTTCCGCGCGTTCGGCGATCCCGCGCAACTCGACGCGATGGCGGCCAGCCAGGCCGGTGCGGGCGCCACGCTCGCGGGCGCCGAACAGCCCGTGCCGGATACCGGCGTACCGCCGGCCGAACTCGACGCGATCCGCGCACGCGGTATCGAGCGCGGCGTCGATCTGCCCAGCCCCGGCGTCAGTGCGATGTGCGTGCCGGTGTTCGACGCGGACGGCAAGCTGCAGCTCGCGTTGACGGTG
>NZ_JAAGPM010000325.1:0-1725 GCF_017104865.1 Burkholderia sp. Ac-20349 | reverse complement strand
CGCGCTCGTCGCCGACGGCGCGGCCGTCGTGCTGATGGGCCGCCGCCGCGATGCGCTCGAACGCACGCAGCGGCACCTGACCGACGCGGTGCCCGGCAGCCGCGTCGCGATCCATGCGGGCGATGCCTGCGACGAAGCCGACCTGCAGGCCGCGCTCGACTGCGCGTGGGCGCTCGACCATCGCCTCGACATCGTCGTGCCGACGGTCGGCGGAGCGGGCTTCCGGCCGCTGCTGCTGCACGACGCCGACACCTTCCGCGCCGAAATCGACCTGAACCTGCACAGCGCATTCACCGCGATTCGTCATGCGGCGCCGCGGCTCGCCGACAGCGGCGGCGGCGCGATCGTCTGCATCTCGTCGACGGCCGCGCAGATCAACTTCCGCTGGCTGTCCGCGTACTGCACCGCGAAGGCCGCGCTCGAAGCGCTCGTGCGCGGCGCGGCGGAGGAACTGGCCGGCGCGAAGATCCGCGTGAACGCGGTGCGCCCGGGCCTCACGCGCTCCGAAGCCACGGCGCCGATGTTCGACAACCGCGCGCTCGTCGACAGCTTTCTCGAGCAGATCCCGCTCGGCACGCTCGGCGAACCGGCAGCGATCGCGCATGCGGTGCGCTATCTCGCGGGCCCCGAGTCGGGCTGGGTGACCGGCCAGAGCTTCGCGGTCGACGGCGGCCATGAGCTGCGCACCAACCCGCGCGTCGACGACACGATCGCGCAGATCTACGGTACGGCCGCGCTCGACGCGATCAAGACCGGCCGCGTACCGGGCGCCGCATGAGCGCCCGCCTTCTTTCAACGTCAAAGGAATTCGACCGACCATGAATCGAGTCGCAAACAAGGTTGCGCTGGTCACCGGCGCGGCAAGCGGCGTCGGCCGCGCGGATGCGCTGCTGCTCGCCGCCGAAGGCGCGCGTGTCGTGCTGACCGACATCGACGAAGACGCAGGTCGCGCACTTGCACGCGAGATCGGCGACGCGGCGCTGTTCGTCCGCCACGACATCGCCGATGAGGATGGCTGGCGGCATGCGATCGCGTCGACGCTCGACCGCTTCGGCCGTCTCGACGTGCTCGTCAACAACGCGGCGATCTGTCCGGTCGGCTCGATCGAGGACACGAGCCTCGACACGTGGCAACGCGTGATGCGCACCAACGCGGACGGTTATTTCCTCGGCTGCAAGCACGCGATCGCCGCGATGAAGGGCAACGACACGCCGGGCTCGATCGTGATGATGTCGTCGGTCGCCGCACTCGGCGGCCTGCCGATGATGTGTGCGTACACCGGGTCGAAAGGCGCGGTGACGGCGCTCGCGCGCAGTGTCGCCGTGCACTGCAAGCGCAGCGGCTACCGGATCCGCTGCAACTCGATCCATCCGGACGGGATCTGGACGCCGATGACGCAGGCATTGATGCCCGATCTCGACCCGGCCGCACTCGGTATCGGCAGCGATCCGATGGCGCGCATGTGCGACCCGCAGGACGTCGCGAATCTCGTGCTGTTCCTCGCATCGGACGAGTCGCGCTTCGTGAACGGCGCGGAACTGCGGATCGACAACGCGCAACTGGTGTCGTCGCTGTGACGCGACGCCCTGCCTTCACGTTCAAAGGAGTCCATCGATGATTTCATTCACCGGCAAGACCGTGCTGGTCACCGGCGGCGGCGCGGGCATCGGCCGTGCGTGCGCGGAAGCGTTCGGCGCGGCCGGCGCGCGCGTCGCGGTGGCCGAG
>NZ_JAAGPM010000324.1:0-1734 GCF_017104865.1 Burkholderia sp. Ac-20349 | reverse complement strand
GAGTGCGGATAACCGGACCACGCAGGAAAAATTCGCCTGTGTCGAATGCAGTTACGAGGAGAACGCCGATGTCGTCGGTGCTCTGAACATTCTGGCGCGGGGACACCGCGTTGCAGCCTGTGGAGAGACGGTGCAGTCGGGCCGCTCAATGAAGCAGGAACCCGCCGAGGCGATCTGAGACAAGCATTATCGTTTCAGACGCGGTAGGAATCCCCCGTCTTCAGGCGGGGGAGGATGTCAAGAAGGTGTGGCAGATGCCGGTGCCCGCCGGAAACGCGACCGAATCGCCTTCGGCAACCGGGTGCAGCACGCCGTCGATCCAGACATCCGGCTTGCCTTCGAGCACATACACAAACTCCTGCTCGGTACTTTCGGCATGCGGATAGGACGTCCGCCGGCCCGGCAGAAGCCTCACGTGATGGATGCCGATCCGGGTGATGCCGAGTTCGGCGGAAATCGGTGCGTCCAGCGCCATCGGCTCGGTATCGCCGCGATAGCAATGCGCTTCCGGCTCTTCGAGCTCGGTCCAGTGCTTGATGAAAGCGGGGCGGGTCATCGGTTGCGCTCCTTTCGGGGGGATGGCGACGGTAGCTGTTCAGGTGCCGACGTCAGCGGTGACTCGCGCCTCCGCTCGGTGAATGAACCTCGCCCGATAACTTACCAGCGAATGCGGCAGGACGATGGCTCGTCGCATTTTTCGAGCGGCCGTGGCGGCGAAGCCGGCTGGCGTGATCTTGACCGCCGGCCATGCGGGACGTCAGGTGCCGGTCGGCGAGATGCATGGCGGCCCGGATGTCGCGGATCGGGGGCGATGACATCCACGGAAATCAGCACCGAACCGCCTCTTGCGTGGTGCAACAAACGTTTTGCGACGTGGGGCACGCGTGCTCGCGCCGCCGCGTATCGCCGCGATTACAGCCAGCCGTTGCGGATGAACTCGACGATCGAATAGCGGCGGTGCTCGAGATCGTGCTGCCGGACGGCATCGACGATACGCGACACGCCGTCCGCGTAAGGTGTCGCGCCCACCACGCGCGATTCGAATTGCAGGCTGCACGCACCGTCGTCGATGCGGATCCGGTGAATCGCGTGGCGGCCGAGCTGATCGTCGGCGACCGCGAATTCGCTGCGCTGCACGTCCGGGTCGCGCACGGAACGGATATCTTCCGGCCGCACGCCGAGCGACTGGCCAATTCCTACAGCCGTGCCGGGGACGGACGTCTTGCCGGCCTGATGCGACTCCGTGAGGCTGATCTGGCAGTCGTGAAACAGGTGACCGCTGGTTTCCAGCATGCTCATGAACTTGAGCATCAGGATGTTCGTGTTCGGGCACAGCACGACCGGGAACGCGTGCGAGCCGGTCTCGAGCTCGGAGCCGGTCGACAGCTCGACGAGTGGCGATCCGGTGACTTCGCAGAATGCGATCACGTCAGGGAGTTCGCGGCCGGAACCGGCGTGCACGACGATCGTTCGCGCGTCGCTGCGCTGCGCATCGTTGCGCGCGCTGTCCGACCAGGGGATCACGCGACAGGTTGCCGGGTCGAGCCGGTGCGCGCCGAGCAGCTCGCTGGCCAGCTTGCCGGTTCCTACGACGAGTACTTGCATGGAATTGACGGGTTGAGGTTCAGGATTCGGGGCGAGAACGGCGCGGGCCGTCCGGTCGCCCGGCTCGGTCGCGGCGCGTGGCGCCGGAGCGGCCTCGCGCATTATGCCCGGCCGGCCGCCTGCGTGTCC
>NZ_JAAGPM010000323.1:0-1744 GCF_017104865.1 Burkholderia sp. Ac-20349 | reverse complement strand
GCGGTCGTGCGGCAGCGAGTGCAGGACCGGCTGCGCGGTGCGCGCCATGTGCGCGAGCGCATCGAGATCCGTGAGTTTGCCGGGGCGAACAAATAGCATCGTCGTTCCTGTCTGCGATGGGCGCGCCTGGCACTGGCACACACCCATTCGTCACACTATCTCAAAAATAGGACAAAACTCACCTTGATTCGCAACGATGAGGCGAAAAAACCTCAATCCGGTCGGAACTGCTGCGTAAGCGGGACGAATGGTAAGAATTGCGCCGTTGTCCCGGGACGGGCTCAACGGCATACTGCCGGCGCGGAGCGGCTGGCCGGCGGCGGTCCGTTGCAGACCGCCCGGACGCGCGGCCGCGAGGCGGCGCGTATGCTACCGCAATCCCGCGCCGCCGGACGCGCTTTCTTTCACGGAACACTGACTTGACTCAAACCGCCGACACTGCCACCCCGTCCCCCGACACGCTGCTGCGCATCATCGCCGCGCAGACCGAGATCGCGAAGCTCGGCCTCGACCTCGGCAGCGTGATGGCCTACGTGGCCGAGCAGGTGCCGCAACTCACCGGCGCGAGCGCCGCCGCGGTCGAATTCGCCGAGGGCGACGACATGGTGTACCGCGCCGCGTCCGGCACCGCGGCCGGGATGCTCGGCCTGCGGCTGCGGCGCTCGGGCAGCCTGTCGGGCCTGTGCGTGCAGCAAGGCGCGTTGCTGCACTGCACCGATTCGGAAACCGACCCGCGTGTCGATCGCGACGCCTGCCGGCGGGTCGGCCTGCGCTCGATGCTCGTGATGCCGCTCACCCACGCCGACACGACGGTCGGCGTGCTGAAGGTGATGTCGCCGAAGGTCGACGGCTTTTCGCAAGCCGACGCCGGCACGCTGCGGCTGACGGCCGACCTGATCGCCGCCGCGATGTTCCACGCGGCGCGCAACGAGGCGAACGAACTGTACCTGCGCGCGACGCACGACGCGCTCACCGGCCTGCCGAACCGCGCACTGTTCTACGACCGCCTGCGGCAGTCGATGCACACGACGCTGCGCGCGAACGGCCGGCTCGGCATCCTCAACATCGACATGGACGGGCTGAAGCCGATCAACGACGGCTTCGGCCACCGCGCGGGCGACGCCGCGCTGCGCGAGATCGCCACGCGAATGCAGGGGGCGGTGCGGCGCTCGGATACGGTCGCGCGCATCGGCGGCGACGAATTCGCGGTGATCCTGCCGAACATCGGCAACCGCGACGACGCGCACGCGCAAAGCACGCGGCTCGCGCGTCAGGTCGGCGAACCGTTCGAATTCGAGGGTCGCCCGATGCGGCTCGGCGTCAGCGTCGGGATTGCGCTGCTGCCCGACGACGGCACCGACATGAATGCGCTGATCGAGCATGCGGATCAGGCGATGTATGAAGTGAAGCGCACGCGGTCGCCGCGGACGGCGCACGCGTAACGCGCACGCGCAGGCCGCTGCGTCGACGAACCGGCGGCCGGACCGGCACCCTCAACTGCCCGCAGCGGGCTTGAACCGGCGCTAGCCGATCTGCGGAACGGCGATCGCGAGCCCGACCACGAGCCATTGCACGATCGCGACCAGCACACCGGCGCGACACAGCCCGACCGCGCCGCGCACGCAGCGTATCGCCCTGCTCGGGCTCGACCTTGATGACGTCCGCGCCGAAATCCGCGAGCTGCACGCTCAGCATGTTGCCCGCCATCAGCCGCGACAGGTCGACCACGCGCACGCCCGACAAC
>NZ_JAAGPM010000322.1:0-1750 GCF_017104865.1 Burkholderia sp. Ac-20349 | reverse complement strand
CGCGGCGGCAGCCGAGGCGTCGGAAGCCGTTGCGGCGGGCGCGGACGCAGCCGCGGCGGATGCCGCGTCGTCGGCGAGCGCGGAGCCGACGCCGGCCGCGATCAGCGAGCCGGCCATCAGCAGGGACATCAGAAGTTTGCGCATCTTGGGTTTCCTCTTGTCGCTTGTCTTGTCTGTTCTGTTACAGCGCGTCTGCGCCGGTCTCCCCGGTGCGAATCCGGATCACCTGTTCGATCGCCGTGACGAAGATCTTGCCGTCGCCGATCTTGCCGGTGCGCGCGGCCCGCTCGATCGCCTCGACCGCCTGGTCGACGAGATCGTCGGACACGGCGGCCTCGATCTTCATCTTCGGCAGGAAATCGACCACGTATTCGGCGCCGCGGTACAGCTCGGTATGCCCCTTCTGGCGCCCGAACCCTTTCACCTCCGTCACCGTGATGCCCGAGACGCCGAGGGCCGACAGCGCCTCGCGCGTCTCATCGAGCTTGAACGGCTTGATGATTGCGGTAATGAGTTTCATGAAGTCCTCTCGCTGGGTTGTCCCGTCGAATTGGTTGGAATGTTGTAACGGACTCTTCTCAGCAACTCGCATGCCATGTTGGCCCGAGCACCGTTTCAAAGGGCTTCATCAAGGGGTCGCATCCCGTGATGTAAGGTGCGGAAGCCCGGCCGAATGGCCAACATGGCCCGGTTTGCTGGCGCGGCGAAAGGATCGTTGCTAGAGTGCACGCACGTCCCGGATCACCGGGGCATTCACCCATGCGGGCGCCATGCCCGGAATTCGCGCTCCGGGCGCACCATTTCCGGTCATGCGTGCATCATGGGCACGTACGCAACTGAAGATGCACATTTTTTGTGCAAGGAAGGGGAATCACATGAAGCAACCCAGCGACGTTTTCAACGATCTGCAGTCGCGCGTCAGCGATCTGCTGAAAAACTCGCCGGCCAAGGACGTCGAGCGCAACGTGAAGGCCATGCTGTCGCAAGGCTTCTCGAAACTCGATCTCGTCACGCGCGAGGAATTCGACACGCAGGCCCAGGTGCTCGCCCGCACCCGCGTGCGCCTCGAGGAACTCGAGAAACGCGTCGCGGAACTCGAGCAGAAGCTCGCCGCGCCGCAAGCCTGACGCCCCACCCGGCCGCAAGGTCCGGGCGCGGGCCGCCTCGTGCGGCCCGCGCCCGCCGCCTCCGAAGTAATGAAGTACTGAGATCGTCCCCGCTCTTCGTCGTCCGTCGTTCTCCGCAGTACCCCCGCTCTTCGTTGTTCCTCGCTCTTCGCCGTCCCTCGCTCTTCGCCGTCCCTCGCTCTTCGCCGTCCCTCGCTCTTCGCAGCCCCCCGCTCTTCGCTGTCCGTCGTTCCGCAGTCCCTCGTTCTTTCCCCGCGCCACGCCGGCAAGCGCGCACCGACTCTCCCATTCCCGCGGCATGCGGCCCCGAACGGCCGTCGCCCGTCCGTCTTGTTTACAGGAGCCTCGCCATGTCGCTCGCCGTGGTGCGCAGTCGCGCGCCCGCCTCCGGCCGCGCGCCGGACGTCACCGTCGAAGTCCATCTCGCCAACGGGTTGCCTTCGTTCTCGATCGTCGGCCTGCCCGATCTCGAAGTCCGCGAAAGCCGCGAGCGCGTCCGCAGTCGGACGCGAACCTGAAGACGATCCGGCGGCTGCAGAATTCCGCGTTGTCGCTCGAAGCGCTCGTCAAGGACCTGACCGACTACATCAAGCTGCGCTCGACGAAGCGCCTCGCCGAACGGG
>NZ_JAAGPM010000321.1:0-1790 GCF_017104865.1 Burkholderia sp. Ac-20349 | reverse complement strand
GTCAGCAGGCCGATCTTCAGCGACAGCCATGCGGCGGTCAGCAGCTCGTCGTCGTCCAGCAGCGCCGAGTACCACTTCAGCGAGAAGCCCGACCACACCGTCACCAGCTTCGACTCGTTGAACGAGTACACGATCAGGCTGATGATCGGGATGTACAGGAACAGGAAGCCGAAGGCGAGAACGCCCGTCGACAGCGGTTTGCTCGGCTTGATCATTTCGCGTCCTCCAGTTCCTTGACCTGGTAGTACTGGAACAGCGCCATCGGCACCAGCAGCAGCAACACCATCGCGACCGTCACTGCGGACGCCATCGGCCAGTCCATGTTGTTGAAGAATTCATCCCACATCACACGGCCGATCATCAGCGTGTCGGCGCCGCCGAGCAGCTCCGGAATCACGTACTCGCCCACCGCCGGGATGAACACCAGCAGGCTGCCGGCGATGATCCCGTTCTTCGACAGCGGCAGCGTGATCCGCGTGAACGCGACCCACGGCTTCGCGCCGAGGTCGTACGCGGCTTCGAGCAGCGTGAGGTCCATCTTCACGAGGTGCGCGTACAGCGGCATCACCATGAACGGCAGGTACGAATAGACCATCCCGATGTAGACGCCGGCATCGCTGTGGTAGAGGCGCAGCGGCGTGTGGATGATGCCGAGCGCGATCAGCGTGTGGTTCAGCAGGCCGTCATCCTTCAGGATGCCGATCCATGCGTACACGCGGATCAGGAACGACGTCCAGAACGGCAGCATCACGGCCATCATCAGCACGTTGCGGCGGTTCGGTTCCGAGCGCGCGATGTAGTACGCCATCGGATAGCCGATCAGCAAACACAGCACCGTCGACACGGCGGCCATCTTCAGCGAGCTGAGGTAGGTCGCGATGTACAGGTCGTCCTGCAGCAGGAACGCGTAGTGCGACAGCTGCAGCGCGAAGTGCACGACGCCGTCCTTGATCTCGACGAGCGACGTGTACGGCGGAATGCCCATCACCTGGTCGGCGAAGCTGATCTTCAGCACCAGCACGAACGGCAGCGCGAAGAACACGGCCAGCCACAGGAACGGCACGCCGATCGCAACGCTGCGGCCCGACGGCAGGAAGCGCGACAGCATCGCGAAACGGCCCGGGCGCGCGCGGCCGGTGCCGGCGCTCGCGGCGCCGGTCGGCACCGGCGCGGACGGATTGGAGGCGGAGGTTCTCATCGTGGCGTCCTCACTGCGTCAGCACGACGCCGCTGGCCGGCGACCACGACACGAACACGTCGTCGTTCCACGCCGGTGCGCTGTCGTTCATCAGGTGCGAGCTCGACAGGTTCGACACCACCGTCTTGCCGCTCGGCAAGCGCACGTGGTACAGCGAGTAGCTGCCCATGTACGCGATGTCGGTCACGACGCCGCGCGCCCAGTTGTGTTTCGAGCTCGGTTTCTCGCGCGACACGTGAATGCGTTCCGGGCGCACCGAGATGCCGACCGGCATCCCGAGCGGGCCCGTGATGCCGTGGCTCACGTGCATGCGCGCTTCGAGGTCGTCGCTCTCGACGAAGATGTGGTCGGGCTCGTCTTCAACCACGCGCCCTTCGAACAGGTTGGTCGAGCCGATGAATTCGGCCGAGAAGCGGCTGTTCGGAAACTCGTACACCTCGCCCGGCGCGCCGATCTGCACGATCTTGCCTTCGCTCATCACCGCGAGGCGGCTGGCCATCGTCATCGCCTCTTCCTGGTCGTGCGTGACCATCACGCAGGTCACGTCGACCTTCTCGATGATGTTCACGAGTTCGAGCTGGGTTTTCTGGCG
>NZ_JAAGPM010000320.1:0-1907 GCF_017104865.1 Burkholderia sp. Ac-20349 | reverse complement strand
CTCCTATATGTAGCGTTCCTGATGTACCGTCTACCGCATTGCGAATGTGCTCTTTCAGTGCGCTGGCCTTGCTTAGGATTTCCTCTGCACGAACTCGCAGCTCCTCGCCCGCAGCAGTAAGCACCACGAACGCGAGCATGTTGGCGAGAAAGAGAACAGCGATCAGCCAGCGCAGCATCGTCGACACTCCTCGTCGTCATTGACGTGGTTCACGTCATTGAATCGGGCCGGCCGCATGGCCGGCTGTCTCATTCCTTCCGTTGAACGTGCGCGCGTGCTGCCGTCGTGGCGCCGCCCGACTTTCACCGTCATCGTGACGCAGGCCCGCCTGGGCCTGCGTTACCGTGCGCCGGCGCGATGCCGCCGCCGTTCCGTCACTCCTGCGCCGCCGTTGCGGTTGCTGCTTCCGCGGCAATCAGCGCGAGCCCGGACAGGATCAGTGCATCGTGCCGCGTATGCGGAACCGTCAGCGCACGCGCGACGTCGTCCGCCGCGCCGCCGGCCAGCACGAGCCGCACGGGCGCTTTCCATGCATCCACGAGATCGCGCCACGCGCGTTCGATCAGTCCGGCCTGCGCATACAGGCAGCCGGCCGACAGAGAGCGCGGCGTATCGACCTGGAACGGCTCGGCCTGCGCACCCGCGAGCAATCCGCTCGCGATGTCGGTGGTCAGCGTCGGCAACTGCGCGGTATGCGTGCCGAGCGCGCGCATCATCAGCGCCCAGCCCGGTGCGATCAGCCCGCCCGTGAAGCGGCCGTCCGCGCGCAGCGCCTCGAGCGTCGTCGCGGTGCCGAACGTCGCGATCAGCAGGTGCTCGCCCGGAAACGCCGCGTGCGCGCCGATCAGGCCGGCCCAGCGGTCGCTGCCGAGCTGGTCGGGCGTCGTATAGCCGTTCGTCACGCCGCATTGCGTCTGGCGCGAGCGTATCGTCGTGCGCGGCAGGCCCGGCCAGCGCGCGTCGAGCAGCGCGTCGAGCCGGGCCGCCACGTCGGCGCCCGCGACGTTCGAGATCCACGCGCCGCGCGGACGCGGCAGGTTCGACCAGTCGGGATCGGCGCCGCCGTCGCGCGCATGGCCGAATGCGCCCGTCTCGACGAGCGTGCGCTGCGCGTCGGCGAGCGCCCACTTGATCCGGCTGTTGCCGGCGTCGATCAGCAGGTGCGGCTCGCTCATTGCGCTTCGCGCAGCGACACGTCGCCGGCGGCGATCGCCTGCATGCCGTCCGGCGTGTCGAGCAGCAACTGGCCGGTCGCGTCGATGCCCGTCGCGATACCGCGCACGCGTTCGACGCCTTGTTCGAGCAGGACGACTTCGCGCCCCGCGTACGCGTGCAGCGCGTGCCAGCGCGGCAGGAACGGCGCGAGCCCTTCGGCGCCGAACTGCGCGAGTGCAGGCGTGAGCGCGTTCAGCGACGCGGCGAGCGTATCGGTGAGGTTGGCCGATGCACACGCGATCGACAGCGCAGCGGGCGGCAGCCCGCTCGCGAGCGTCGCTTCGCGCGCGCGCAGCGCGTCGACCTGCGCGGCGACGGCTTCCGCGCCGCGCACGTTGATGCCGAAGCCGATCACGACGGCGGTGGCGTCGGCGCTGGTCCACGCGGTTTCGATCAGGATCCCGGCGAGCTTGCCGACGATGCGCGGCGTGCCG
Organism: Burkholderia sp. Ac-20349; assembly: GCF_017104865.1. NCBI lineage: Bacteria > Pseudomonadati > Pseudomonadota > Betaproteobacteria > Burkholderiales > Burkholderiaceae > Burkholderia > Burkholderia sp. Ac-20349. The sequence goes on along the minus strand of NZ_JAAGPM010000320.1, from coordinate 258 downwards.
TCGTCGGTGGCGGTCAGCAGCAGGTCGTTCGGCCATTTGAGCGCGACGCGCGTATGCGCGTCGAGCGGCAGCGCGGCCAGCCCTTCGGCGAGCGCAACGCCGATCGCGATGCTGAGGCCGCCGAGTGCTTCGACGGGGCGCAGCTGTTGCTCGGCGGCCTGCCTCCGGTGGTTGTCGTGAACGGAGAGTCGGAGCAGGCGGCGGTGATGCGCTGGGCGTTGCAGCAGCTCGCACACGAATTCGGCGCGTCGTCGCCGG
>NZ_JAAGPM010000319.1:0-1956 GCF_017104865.1 Burkholderia sp. Ac-20349 | reverse complement strand
TTTCCCTCACTCACGCTCTTCCGGTCTTGCGCGAGGCCGTGCTCGGCCAGCGTGTCGAGGCCGAGCGTCGCGCCCATCAGGTTCTGCGCGTCGAATTCGACGGCGACGACCGGCCGGCCGCGGCGCGCGAGCAGCACTGCGAGCGCGGCCGTGAGCGTCGTGCGGCCCGCGCCGCCCGTCGTCGACGTAATGGCGATCGTCTTCATCGGGTCGCCTCACCACCGCGTTCGCCGCGCTCGGCATCGGGCAGCAGCCGCCCGCGCAACGCGACCGGCACGAGTTCGCAGGGCACCGCTTCGCGCCGGTCGATCCCGCGCGGCGCATGAAAGCCGCGGCCGATGCCGAGGTGCTGGGCGACGATCCACACCGGCACCGCGATCGCGATGCCGACGATGAAACCGAGGACGAGTTCGGCGATCATACGACCCCCTGCTTGCGCAGCGGCATCTCGCTGCGGATGGCACCGCGTTTGCGCGCGGCGGGATTGACGGGTTCCGGCGGCGACGCGTCGACGGCCGCGACCGACGGCGTCGCACCGATCGCCTCGAGCGCGACGATCGTATCGATCGTATCGATCGCGTCGCTCACCTCGCCCGCGTCGGGCAACGCGTCGCCCGGAGCGGCGTGCGCCGGCGGTGTGCGCGGCGTGGCCGCGAACAAATCGCTGTAGTCGGCGATCGGCGCGCGCCGGTTCTCGGCCTTCAGCGCATTGAGCTCAATGTCGATGCTGCCGTGGCCGAGGCATACGACGCGGTCGGACAGCGTGTCGACCGGCACGTCGAAGATGCGCGCGAGCGCGTCTTCCGCGTCGACCGGTTCGCACGCGAACAGGAACACGTACAGGTGCGCGGCATCGGCCGTCACGACGTCGCCGGCGCGGCGCGGCCGGCAATGCCGCAGCGCGTCGACATGCGACACGCCCGGCAGCAGCGCGATCTTCGCGAGCGTGTGCGGCAGCGCGAGCACGGCGCCGCGATCGAGCACCGCGCGAATCCGCAGGCAGAACGCGCCGACCGGCAGGTAGCCGAGCACCGAATCGCCGAGCGCGGCCGCGAGCGCCGCACGATAGTCGGCCGCCACGGGCCGCGCATAGAGCTGGCCGCGCAGCGCGTGCACGGCAGCCTGCATCCGCGACACCGGCAGGTCACGCGCGACGACGCGGCTCGCGCCGACGCTCAGCACGAGCATCTCGAACTGCTGGCGCAGCACTTCGCCGCGCTCGACGACCGCGATCTTCAGCGCCCCGCCGCATTGCCGGCGCAGCGCGTGCACGTCCGCGCACAGCGCTTCGAGCTGCGCATGCGAGTGGAACACGAGCACCGCGGTCGCGGCCTGGGCATGCGCGCAGGCCGCGACGACGGCCGCGTTGTCTTCGACGATTTCCCAGCCCTCGGGCACGCGGGTCGTGCCGTCGAGCACCGCGCGGCTGGCGACGACGCGATCCTCGTCGCTCGCGAGCTTCATCCGGCTCGCGGGCTCGGTTGCGCCGCCGTCGACGCTCGCCGACAGCCGGCCGCCCGGCGCAAAGCGCAGCGACCGTACCTCGCCGGCCGCGAGCGTGTCGCCCGCACGCCAGAAATCGACGATCCACAGCAGTTCGCCGTGCGTGCGCTGCAACTGCGCGACGCCCGAGCAGATACCGTGAAAGCCGCTGCGCGGCGTGCGATCCGCATCGCGCACGAGCGGAGCATCGTCGGTGCGTGGTTCTTCGCCTGCATGGTCCGCCTCGGGATCGAGCAGCAGCACGAGCGCGATCCGCCGCGTGCGGCACCAGTCGGCAAGTGCGTGCGCCTCGTCGGCGAGCGCGATCGGGTCGTCCCAGCTGAACCAGCGCTGCGCGCCCTCGACGAAATACAGCGAGCGCGCGCGAAAGCCGTAACGCTTCAGCGCGCGCAGGCCGCCGGTCAGCCGTGCGAACGGGCCCGGTGCCGCGCGACGCGGTGCGTCGGCCGCTGC
>NZ_JAAGPM010000318.1:0-1958 GCF_017104865.1 Burkholderia sp. Ac-20349 | reverse complement strand
CTGCTCGAGGATGGCCGGATTCTCGAGCGTGGACGTATCCTGCGTGATCGCCTCGCCCTTCGCGAGCGAGCGCAGCAGGCGCCGCATGATCTTGCCCGAGCGCGTCTTCGGCAGGTTGTCGCCGAAGCGGATGTCCTTCGGCTTCGCGATCGGCCCGATCTGCTTGCCGACCCAGTCGCGCAGCGTCTTCGCAAGCGCCGCCGCTTCCTCGCCTTCCGGACGCGAACGCTTCAGCACCACGAACGCAACCACCGCCTCGCCCGTCGTATCGTCCGGACGGCCGACCACGGCCGCCTCGGCCACGAGTTCGTGCGAGACCAGCGCCGATTCGATTTCCATCGTGCCGAGCCGGTGGCCCGACACGTTCAGCACGTCGTCGATCCGGCCCATGATCGTGAAGTAGCCGGTGTCCTTGTCGCGCACGGTGCCGTCGCCGGCCAGATACAGGCGCCCGCCGAGTTCCTCGGGGTAGTAGCTCTTCTTGAAGCGTTCCGGGTCGCCCCAGATCGTGCGGATCATCGCGGGCCACGGGCGCTTGACGACGAGAATGCCGCCTTGCCCGTTCGGCACGTCCTGGCCGGTTTCGTCGACCACCGCGGCCATGATGCCCGGCAGCGGCAGCGTGCACGAACCGGGCACGGTCGGCGTCGCGCCCGGCAGCGGCGTGATCATGTGGCCGCCCGTCTCGGTCTGCCACCACGTGTCGACGATCGGGCAGCGCTCCTGGCCGACGTGCTTGTGATACCACATCCATGCTTCCGGATTGATCGGCTCGCCGACCGTGCCGATGATGCGCAGGCTCGACAGGTCATAGCTCTTCGGATGCACCTTGTCGTCGGCCTCGGCCGCCTTGATCAGCGAGCGGATCGCGGTCGGCGCGGTGTAGAACACGGTGACCTTGTGGTCGCCGATCATCTTCCAGAAGCGGCCTGCGTCCGGGTAGGTCGGCACGCCTTCGAACACGACCTGCGTACCGCCGCACGCGAGCGGGCCGTACGTGATGTACGTGTGGCCGGTGACCCAGCCGATGTCGGCCGTGCACCAGAACACGTCGGTGGGCTTCCAGTCGAAGGTCCACTTCATCGTCTGCGCGGCCCACAGCAGGTAGCCGCCCGTGCTGTGTTGCACGCCCTTCGGCTTGCCGGTCGAGCCCGACGTATACAGGATGAACAGCGGATGCTCGGCGCCGACCCATTCCGGCTCGCACTGATCGGATTCGGCGGCCGTCAGTTCGTGCATCCACAGATCGCGCTCGGCGTGCCAGTCGATCTTGCCGCCGGTGCGGCGATAGACGATCACGCTCTTCACGGCCTCGCAGCCGCCCATCGCGATCGCTTCGTCCGCGATGCTCTTCAGCGGCAGCGTCTTGCCGCCGCGCGCCTGCTCGTCGGCCGTGACGAGCGCGGTCGCGCCGACGTCGACGAGCCGCTCGTTCAGCGACTTCGCGGAGAAGCCGCCGAACACGACCGAGTGCGTCGCGCCGATGCGCGCGCAGGCCTGCATCGCGACGATGCCTTCGATCGACATCGGGATATAGATGACGACGCGGTCGCCCTTGCCGATCCCGCGCTTCTTCAGTGCATTCGCGAAACGCGACACGCGGGCGAGGAGATCCGCATAGGTGACGCGCGTGACGGACCCGTCGTCGGCTTCGAAGATCACCGCGACGCGCTCGCCGTTACCGGCTTCGACGTGGCGGTCGAGACAGTTGTACGACGCGTTCAGCTCGCCGTCCTCGAACCACTTGTAGAATGGTGCGTTCGACTCGTCGAGCACTTTCGTGAACGGCTTGTGCCACGCGAGGCCCTCGCGCGCGAGACGCGCCCAGAAGCCTTCGTAATCGTTTTCGGCTTCGGCGGCGAGCGCACGGTAGGCCGGCATGCCGGAAATGGTCGCCGCCTGCTCGAGCGCCGCGGGCGGCGCAAACTGGCGGGTTTCGTGAAGAACCGATTCAATCG
>NZ_JAAGPM010000317.1:0-2008 GCF_017104865.1 Burkholderia sp. Ac-20349 | reverse complement strand
TCGACCTGCTCGACCACTGATAGCTTAAAAGCTAGGCTGTAGTCCCGCTGCGTTCGCTTGATCTCTTGCTCCACTTGGCACCTCTTCGTTTCCGCGAAAAAGTGTCAACCTATTTCAGGACGGGTCACACGCGATAAAAAAGGCTGCCCCGCAGGGCAGCCTTTTTCGTCCATCCGGGCCGGCTCGCGTGACCGGCCTTGACCCGCGTCAACCGGCCTTGCGCACCGCCGCGAGCGCCTGCGCGACGCCGACGTATTCGGCCACGCTCACGTCCTCCGCGCGGCGCGCGAGATCGAAGCCGAGCGCATCGAAATCGATCGTCTCGCGATAGTCGCCGAGCGTATTGCGCAGCATCTTGCGGCGCTGCGAGAACGCAGCGGTGACGACTTCGCCCAACAGCACGGGATCGACGTCCGGCAGTTCATGCGGCTCGTACGGAATCATCCGGACGATCGCCGAATCGACCTTCGGCGGCGGCTGGAACGATTCCGGCGGCACGTCGAGCATCTTTTCCATCACGTAGCGGTACTGCAGCATCACCGACAGACGCGAAAACGCCTTCGTGCCCGGCTCCGCGACCATCCGTTCGACGACTTCATTCTGCAGCATGAAGTGCTGGTCGATGACCGCGTCGGCGAACGTCATCAGGTGAAACAGCAGCGGGCTCGAAATGTTGTACGGCAGGTTGCCGACGATCCGCAGCGACGGCTTGTCGCCGGGCGCCGCGAGCGAACGGAAATCGAACGCGAGCGCGTCGCCCGCGTGCAGTTCGAGCAGCGGGCCGAAGCGTTGTTGCAGGCGCCCGATCAGGTCGCGGTCGAGCTCGACCGCATGCAGCGGCGACTCGGGCGTCGCGAGGCGCTGGATCAGCGGCTCGGTCAGCGCGCCGAGCCCGGGGCCGATCTCGACCATGCGCTGGCCGCGCGCGGGGCCGATCGTCGAGACGATCGAATCGATCACGCCGTGATCGACGAGGAAGTTCTGCCCGAAGCGCTTGCGCGCGAAGTGGCCTTGGTGCTGTCTGCTGTTCGACATCGACTGAGTAAAACGAAAAATACGACGAATGAGGTGAAGCCGGGCCGCGTCAGGCCGCGCGGCGATGGCGCGCCATCGTGACGGCCGTGTCGAGCGCGGCGATCATGCTGCCCGGATCCGCGCGGCCCGTGCCGGCCAGATCGAGTGCCGTGCCGTGATCGACCGACGTCCGGATGATCGGCAGCCCGAGCGTCACGTTGATGCCCTCGCCGAACGTCGCATACTTCAGCACGGGCAGACCCTGGTCATGGAACATCGCGAGCACGCAATCGGCATCGGCGAGATGGCGTGGCTGGAACAGCGTGTCGGCCGGATACGGGCCGCGCGCGTCGATGCCCTGCGCGTTCGCGCGGGCCAGCGCCGGCGCGATCACGTCGATCTCCTCGCGGCCGAGATAACCGTTCTCGCCCGCGTGCGGGTTCAGGCCCGTCACGAGGATGCGCGGCGCGGCCAGACCGAAGTCGCGCCGCAAGTCGCGATCGATGATCGCGAGCGTCTCGACGAGCCCGTCGACCGTCAATGCGGCCGACACGTCCTTGAGCGGCAGGTGGGTGGTCGCGAGCGCGACGCGCAGCGGCTTGTGGCCGGTACCGGCCAGCATCATCACGACACGCGGCGTATGCGTGCGCTCCGCCAGGTATTCGGTATGGCCGGTGAACGGCACGCCCGCATCGTTGATCGTGCTCTTCTGCAGCGGCGCGGTAACGATCGCGTCGTACCGGCCTGCCAGCGCGCCGTCGATCGCCGTGTCGAGCAGCCCGAGCACGTACGGGCCGTTCGCCGCGTCCAGCTTGCCCGCCTGCGCGGGCACGGCGAGCGCGTGATGCGCGACCGACACCGGCCCGCCACCGGCAGCTTGTCGGCGAGGTGGCGCAGCGTCGCGTTCGCGAGGCCGAGGTTGCCTTCCGAGTTCTCGAAGTCGATCGGGTTGACCTTGTGCGGCATCGTCGACGAGCCGATTTCACCGGCCTTC